>NZ_JBSFTC010000280.1:0-14742 GCF_053590415.1 Nonomuraea sp. NPDC003201 | reverse complement strand
CGGCGTGCTCGCCCGCCGGCTCGCCGACCCCGCCGCCCGCGAGGAGCACGGGCGGCGGGGTCGCGGCCTCGTGGACGGCAAGGGCAGGGAACGCGTCGCCGACGCGCTCCTTAGATCAGATCCCAGGTGAACGGCGTGCCGTAGGGCACGTCCTTGGTGAACTGCCGCCCCATGACCACCGTGGCCGTGTCCGGGGGCAGGCCGCCCGCCGGCCGGATCGACCGTACGTTCGCCGGGGTCACCACGTCGCCCTTGCGCACGTCCTGCACCACGTAGAGCGACCGGCGGAAGCGCAGCCCCTCGCGCTCCGACGGCCGCGGCCCGATGATCACCTCTCCCAGCGACAGCCACGCCCGCCGGCTCTCCACCACCAGCGCCGCCAGCTCGTCCGGCTCCAGCGAGAAGGCCGAGTCGACCCCGCCGTCGGCGCGCGACAGGGTGACGTGCTTCTCGATCATGCACGCTCCCAGCGCCACCGCGGCCAGCGGCACCCCGATCCCGGGCGTGTGGTCGGAGAGCCCGACCTCCACGCCGGTGAGCGCGCTCAGCGCCATCAGCGACCGCAGGTTGCTCTCGTCGGGGGAGGCGGGGTAGCTGGCCGTGCAGGACAGCAGGGCCAGCTGGCTGGTGCCTGCCTCCAGCGCGGCGACCAGCGCGGCGTGGATCTCGCCGAGCGACGCCATCCCGGTGGAGATGATCACCGGCTTCCCGGTGGCGGCCACGAGCCTGATCAGCGGCAGGTCCACGATCTCCGACGAGGCGATCTTGTACGCCGGCACCTCCAGCTTCTCCAGGAACTCGACCGCCGTGGGATCGAAGGGTGTGGAGAACGCGATGAGCCCGTGCTCGCGCGCCCGCTCGAAGATCGGCTGGTGCCACTCCCACGGTGTGTGGGCGCGCTGGAAGAGCCGGTAGAGGCTCTCGCCGCCCCACAGATCGTGCCCGTCGCCCACGCGGAACGAGGGTCCGTCGCAGTCGATGGTCAGCGTGTCGGGCCGGTAGGTCTGCAGCTTCACCGCGTGCGCCCCGGCCGCGGCGGCGGCGTCCACGATGGCCAGGGCCCGCTCCAGGCTCCCGTTGTGGTTGCCGGACAGCTCGGCGACGATGAACGGCGGGTCGTTCCGCGAGATCGGCCGCCCCTCGATGGAGATCATGACTGCTCCTTCACAAGCCGGATGGCAACGACGTCGCGGGACTCGCCGTCGACGTCCCGCAGATAGGCCCCGACCTCCAGGAAGCCGAACCGCCTGTGCAACCGCCTGACCGCCTCGTTGCAGGCCAGCACCTCGCCGCGCAACGTCGTCAGGCCGAGCGTCCCGAAAGCGTGGTCGATCGCCGCCCGCTCCAGGCCGATCCAGGCCCGCAGCAGCTCCCCCGACTGCTCAAGCCCCTCCAGGTCCAGGTAGAAGCCCCAGGAGGCGCTCTCGGACGACAGCCCGAAGAAGGTCACCACGCCCGAGGGGGTTCCGTCGTGCTCGTAGATCAGCACGCGCTTGCGCACGTCGGCCCGGGTGGCCTCCCACCACTGGGCGTGCTCGTCCTCTCCGATCTTGTGCGTGGCGAAGCTGGCCGCTCGGACACGTGGATGGTTGCGCCATCGCCGCATGGACGGCAGATCTTTGTCCTCGACGCCTCTCAGCACCTCTCCCCCTACTGTTGGTGTCCAATCAATTGCTCAACGTAGCCGATTATGCGTCCGGTAAAGAGCTGATCAGGGACACGGAATCCGCGGAGTGGTCAAGGCATGCTGCCCTCGAACCCACATCCCGAGAGCCAAGGAGCAAATCGGATGATCCCCCTGCTCAGCGTGGTCGTCCCGATCTACAACGTCGAGCCGTACATCACGGAATGCCTGAAGTCGCTGGCCACCCAGACCCTGGACGACATCGAGGTCATCCTGGTCAACGACGGCTCCGACGACGGCAGCCGGCGCGTCGCCGCCGACTTCGTCGCGCGGGACGGCCGCTTCGTCCTCATCGACCAGCGGGACAACCTGGGGCCGGGTCCCGCGCGCAACGTGGGGATCCGGCAGGCCCGCGGCACCTATCTCGCCTTCGCCGACAGCGACGACGTCGTGCCGCCGGAGGCGTACGAGCGGCTCGTCGGCACGCTCGCGGAGACCGGCTCCGACCTGGCGTGCGGCGCGGTGGCGCGGCTCGTGGACGGCGTGCTGGAGGAGTCGATCCTGCACGAGAAGGCGTTCAGGCGGCCGGAGCTGTGCACTCACATCACCGACAAGCAGGTGCTGGTCAGGGACCGTACGGTGTGGAACAAGGTCTACCGGCGCGACTTCTGGGAGCGCAACGCGCTGGCCTTCCCCGCCGGCATCTACGAGGACGTGCCCGTCGCCATGCAGGCGCACGTCCTGGCCGGCAGCGTCGACATGGTCGGCGACGTGGTCTACCACTGGCGCAAGCGGGACGCGGGGGAGACCTCGATCACGCAGCGCCGGGCCGAGCTGCCCAACCTGTGGGACCGGCTGGCCGCCATCCGCGCGGTCCGCTCCTTCCTCGACGAGCGGGCGCCGGAGCTGCTCGACGGCTTCGACGCGCTGGTGCTGGAGAAGGACATCGTGTTCCTGTTCCAGGCGCTGGAGGGGAGCGACGAGCCGGGGGCGCTGCTGGAGCTGGCCGACGCGTGGCTGGCCACGCTGAGCCCGAAGGCGCTGGCCACCGCGCCGTCGCTGCGGCGCCTGGAGCTGCACCTGGTCAGGCGCGGCCTGGTGGCCGAGCTGCGCAAGGTACGCGAGTTCCGGCGCACCTGCGAGGACGGCACCCGCATCGTGCCGCGGGGGCTGCGCGTCACCAACTGGTACGGCGACTATCCCTTCTTCCGCAAGCGCCGCCGGCTCCGGATCCCCGACGAGGTGTTCGACGCCCGCGACGAGCTCAAAGTGGTCGCCAGGGTCGAGGAGTGCGCGTGGACCGGGTCCGAATACCGCCTGCGCGGACAGGTGGCGATCCACCGGGTCGACCGCAAGGTCGGCAAGGTCAGCCTGTGGCTCAGCGACGGCCGTCGCCGGGTGCCGCTGGAGGTGCGGCGCGCCGGCCGCCACGGCGTCTCCGCGGCCTTCGACCCCAAGCGGCTCGAAGGCGGCGGGCCGACCTGGCGCCTCATGGTGCGCGCCGAGACCCGCGGCCTCGTGCTCAAGAGCTGGTTCAGGGACGGGGACGCGAACTCCGCGTGGCGGTTTTCCGTGCCGGGTTGGTCAAGAAGCGGCATGGACATCACCCAGTAGTTCCAGACAGTAATCGATCAGGCGCGTCGCGTGGTCATGCTGGAGTCCATGAGGACCTATTCGCTCGATGACGTCTTCGAGACACGCAAGCGGAGAGATTCCTGGTGGACCGTTTATTTCGTGGACCCGGTCGCCTGCCGGGTCGCCCTTCCCATCGCCAACCACACCCAGCTGACGCCCAACGGCCTCACCGTGCTTTCGCTGGTCCTCGGTGCGATGTCGGCCACCTGTTTCGCCCTGAACCACCACGTAGCGGGCGCCGTGGTTTTCTATCTCAGCTTCATGATCGACTGCGTGGACGGCAAAATCGCCCGGCTGAAGGGCACGGGCACGCCGTTCGGCCTCTGGCTCGACTACGTGGGGGACCGGGTCAGGGTGGTCCTGTGTGCCGGGGGGCTGGCATACGGGCAGTACGCCCTCACCTCGGATGTGCGCTACGTCGTGCTCGGGGCGGCGGTGGCCGTACTGGACCTCTTCCGGTACGTCAACGCGCCGCAGATGAAGCGCGTCCGCGATGCCGTCAGGGAGGAGCGGGGGGAGCGCGAGCCGGAGCCCGAGTCCGAGGAGGACATCGACTCTCTCGAGCGGGTGGCGCTCGTCCCGAGGCCACGCCGGCCGCGCAGCTTCCCCAAGCGGTTCAACAGGTTCCTGGCCCGGCACCGGGTCCGCTCGCACCTGATCAGCGGCATCGAGTTTCACGCCGCGGTGTTCGTGGTCGCGCCCCTTGCGGGGGCATGGGCGCTGATCCCGCTCGCCGCGGTGGCCGGGGCGCTGCTGCTGGTCAACGAGGTCTTCCTTGTCTACCGGTTGTGGCGCTTCACGCGCAGGCACGGCGTGCCCTCCTCTCAGGAGAGCCGAGAGCACGTTCTCGTCTAGTTTTCGGGGGTTACTACGAAATGTCCGACCGGCCAGTCTTCGTCATTGGATGTCCGCGGTCCGGCACCACGATGCTCCAGCTCATGCTCCACTCGCACCCCCGCATGGCGGTGCCGCCGGAGACGCGATTCCTCATTCCCGCCTACTACCGCCGCCGGACGTGGGGCGACCTGCGGATCGTCTCCCGCCGCCGCGCGCTGGCGCAGTGGATCGCGACCGACCGCAGCACGAAGTTCCGTGAGCTCAAGATCGACAAGGACGACTTCGTCAGGCAGGCCGTGGAGGGGCCCGGCTCGCTGGGATCGGTGATCGGGACGGCCTTCCGCATGTACGCCGACCGGTTCGACAAGGTCCGCTGGGGCGACAAGCGGCCCAGCTACGTCAAGCAGGTCGACCTGCTGCTCAGGCTCTTCCCCGACGCCCAGTTCATCCACCTCATCAGGGACGGCCGCGACTGCGTGGCCTCGCTGAAGGAGATGCCCTGGTACACGCTGGACTCCTTCCACGCGGTCGCCACCTGGGCCGAGGCCATCGACGCGGGCGGCCGGCTCAAGCGCACGCTGGGCGAGGACACGTACTACGAGCTGCGGTACGAGGACCTCACCGACGACCCGATGACCGAGCTGAAGAAGCTCTGCCACTTCCTCGACGAGGAGTTCTCGGCCTCGATGATCTCCCCGCGCGAGGCGGCCAGCGTGGCGGTGCCCCAGCACAAGGTCTGGCACAGCAACACGCACGGCGAGGTCATCCGCAGCCGCGTCGGGAGCTGGGCGAACCGGCTGGACGACTGGGAGATCGCGCTGTGCGAGCACATGCTCGGCGACCGCCTGGAGTCCATGGGGTACGAGCTGACCGGCGCGCCCAAGCCGGCCAAGGAGCACGTGACGGCCTGCCAGAAGACCATGCAGAAGCGCAAGGCCAGCCGCATGCGCAAGCAGATGCGCGACCGGTTCAACCGGCTGCGCGAGCCGAGCCCCGTGGGCGCGATGCTCACCGCGCGCCAGCGGTCCCTGGCGGGCGTGCCGCAGCAGCGTGCGGAACTGGCCGAACCTGTCTAAAAGCGCCGTTTAGCGCCGAATGTGGGCGAACAGCCGCTCCCAGCCGTCGAGCACGTGGTCGAGGCGGAACGCCTCGGCCCGTGCGCGGGCGTCGGCCCCCAGCCGCCGCCGCTCCTCCCAGGACGCGACCAGCCCGCCCAGCGCGGTCGCGAACGCGTCCACGTCCCCCGGCGGCACCAGCAGGGACCCGGCGGAGCGCACGCCGCCCGACACGTCGAACGCCACCGACGGCACCCCGTGCGCGGCCGACTCCAGCAGCACGACGGGCAGCCCTTCGTGCCCGCTGGTCAGGCCCAGGACGGAGGCGTTCAGGTATTCGGCGGGCATCCGGTCGCTCGGCACCAGCCCCTTGAAGACCACGCGGTCGCCGACGCCCTCCCCGCGCGCGTGCTCGCGCAGCCGGTCCAGCTCGGTGCCGTCGCCGATGAGGTGCAGCTCCCACGGGGGCGGCGCGCCCGAGCGGGCGAACGCGCTGATCAGCCGGTCGAACCGCTTGACCCCTTCCAGCCGGCCCACGCCGAGGACGCGGGGCGCGTCGAGCGCGGAGAGCTCCTCCGGCCAGTGGGCCAGGGGGTTCGGCAGGGCCCAGGCGTTGGGCAGCAGCGCGTGCTCGGAGAACATCCGGGCGTCGTCCTCGCTGAGGAAGACCGCCTGGTCGAGGCCGGGGTAGTGCCGTTTGATGGAGCCGAGGTGCCAGCAGCCGCGGGCGTGGTCGTACGAGCCGTGATACTGCCCGATCGGCCGGAACGCCGCGGGCAGCAGCCTCGACACCCGGGCCACCGCGGCCGGCGAGGTCATGACGGCGTAGCCGGGCCGGATCGCCCCGAGCAACTCCTTCAGCCGCCGGCCGGCTCTCTTGCGGGCCAGGAGGCCCTGCGACTCCGCCGGCCGCCGGCTGATCACGTGGTGGTGGTAGAGCGGGCGGTCCACGTACCGGAACGGCGTCGCCGCCCGGTGCAGCCCGATCACGTGCACCTCGTGGCCGCGCCCGGCCAGCCCCTGGGCGAGGGTGTGCGTCACCCGCTGGACGCCGCCGAGCGTGTCGGCGTCCACGCAGGCGAAGACGACGCTCATCGCGCGCCTTCGAAGAAGTCGTCCACGATCCTGGCGGCCGCGTCGCCCCGCTCGTCGGCGCACCACAGGTCGCGGAAGGCCGCGTACCGGCCGGCGTAGGCGTTGTGCAGGTCGGGCAGCCGCCTGAGCGCGTCCACCAGCTCGGCGGTGGTCGACACGCACGGGCCCGGCGCGATGGCGGGCAGGTCGTGGTACACGCCGCGTTCGGCCAGCCGGTAGTCGTCCCAGTCGTCGATGTAGAACAACATCGGCTTGCCGGTGAGCGCGTAGTCGCACATCACCGAGGAGTAGTCCGTCAGCAACGCGTCCGAGGCCAGCATCAGGTCGTTGATCTCGGGATACGACCCGGCGGACCGGACGAAGTGCTTGAGGTGCTCGGGCGGGCTGTAGCGCTCGACCGGGTGCGTACGCAGGATCAGCACCCACTCGCGGGCCAGCTCGTCGGCCAGCAGCTCCAGATCCACCCGTACGGACTGGCCGCTGCCTTTGACGCTATCCCTGTACGTAGGCGCATAAAGCAGGATTTTTCGGCCGGGTGGGATCTCCAGCCGCTCCAGCACGTCATCGGCCGGCTCGGCCCGCACCAGCGCGTCACACCGCGGCGTCCCGTACCGGTAGACCTTCCCCGCATAGCCGTTGGACGGCAGGAACACCCGCGAGAACTCGGCGCTCGGCGAGACCAGCGCGTCCCACCGCGCGACCGCGGCCCGCCACTGCGCCCGCGGCCCGTCGAAGTCGGTACGCAGGTCGGGCGCGTCGAACCCGATCGACTTGATCCCCTGCCCGTGCCAGGTCTGCAGGTAGCGGGTGCCGTGCGGCTTCGGGTAGTCCAGCGGGAACCCGTGGCTGTCCACCCAGATCCCGGCCCTGGCCATCGTCCAGACGTAGGCCCAGCTCCCGCGCCGGACGAGCCGCGCGTCGGGCGGGAAGTTCCGGCGCCCCTTGGCCACCGACCAGACCACGTCGATCGGCAGGTCGCGGCGGCGCAGCTCCTCGTAGATGGCCCTGGGGCTGCCGCTGTAGCCCTTGCCGACGTCGGACTCGAACAGAGCGAGGTTCTGCCGGGGCGGCACCACCTTGATGAGCAGCTTGTAGGCCCGCAGCTTGTTCGCCGGCGTGTTGAGCCGGCTCATCAGCGTCTGCTTGACCCGCCGCAGCACCGAGCGGGTGACGGAGTCGGGGCGCACGCACAGGTACGCGGCGCACCCCTCGGCCTTCACCGTGCATCCCGGCAGCTCGACGGGCCGCAGCCGCGGGTCGGCGAGGATGCGGTCGGCCGTGGTGTGCCCGTCGGAGGTCCTGGTGAAGACGATGCGCGGCTCGCACCTGCCCGTGGGCTTGCAGACGACGTCGGTGACGTAGCCTCCGCCGCCGGACGGCTGCGGCTTTATCGGGATTTTTTGGGATCCGAGCTCCAGGACCGCCGTCCAGTCCAGCGGCAGCGCCCCGAACGGGTCGTACGTGCGCACGGTCATCCGCACCCGCTCGCCGTCCGAGATCATCTCCGTCAGCTCGTGCCGCAGCCTGGACTCGGAGAAGGGCAGCTCGGCCAGCCGCAACTTCGTGATGTCCATGCCGGGCGAGACCGTCGTCCCCCAGTACGTGCGCCCGTTCAGCCGCACCGCCGACCGCGGGGCGGCCCTCGGCCCGGTGAGCGAGGCCGCGGCCACCCGCAGGTCCTCGGTTCGGTCGTCGAGGATGAGCTGGCAGCAGACCCGGTCCAGCGGCTCCAGCCCCTCCAGCACCCAGCGGGGCATCTCCTCCATGTACGGCCGGACCACCGCGGCGAACTCCTTGACCCACACCGGCTCCCGCGCCGGCAGCGGGTTGAGGTAGACCCGCAGGTCCTGGCGCACGAACCGGCGCTGCCGCTGGGGCACCAGGTCCCCGGCCCCGTGGGCGCGCAGGACGTCGTCGCTCAGCCGGGCCGCGATGACCCGCTGCCGCACGTTCTCCAGGTCGTCGACGCTCAGCGAGATCGAGTCGTTCGTCGCCGCCCGGTGCCAGAGGTAGACCGTCCACGGCACGATCGCGAACCTGCGCGAGACCGCGTACAGCCCGGTCGAGAAGACGTGGTCCTCGTAATGGATGTCCTCGGGGAAACGCAGCGCGTGGTCCCGCAGCCAGCCCACGTTGTAGAGCTTGTTCGTGCTGAAGCAGTCGAGGAACAGGTCGGGCTCCTGGCGGATCCCCTCCACCACCCTCCGCCTGGCGAACAGCCCGGGATAGTAGGGTCTCAGCCGCCCGTTCGACTCGAACAGCCGCGAGATCTGCCCCGACACGAAGTCGGCCCCGGTCCGCTCGATCTCGGTGAGCAGGCTCTTGCAGGCGTGCTTGGGCAGCTCGTCGTCGCTGTCGAGGAACATCACGTACGGCGCGGCCGCGGCGTCGAGCCCGTCGTTCCTGGGCGCGCCGCAGCCCCCGCTGTTGACCTGCCTGCGCAGGTAGAGCACCCGAGGATCGCTGTCCATGAGCCGGGCGGCCACCTCCGGCGTGCCGTCCGTGCTCGCGTCGTCCACGATGATCACTTCGAGGTCGCGCAGGGACTGCCCGAGCACGGATCGCACGGCCCTGGGCAGGCGGGCCGCGTCGTTGTAGGAGATCACGACCACGGTGCAGTCCGGCATCCCACGTCCCCCCGCTGGTTCGACCACCTGCGGAAATGGGACTTCCCCCAGCTTGGGCGAAGTGTCCGGACTTGATGGAGTATTTGCTGAAAATCAGCCCTTTAGGCGATCAGCGCCGCAGCCGGCGGATCACCCACACGATGACCAGCAGCGCCACGAGCGCGCCCGCGACGGGCGCCAGGCGCTTCAGCAGCGGCTGCCCGGCGATCTCCAGCAGGTCCAGCGCCTCCTCGTCGGCCGTGCGCGACGTGCGGGTCGTGCCCGCGGGCCGCGACTCCGGCTCGGGCGGCGTCGGCACCGCGGTCAGGTGCCGCTCCTCCTCCGGGCCCTTTGCGGCGGCGACCAGCTCCTCCTCCGGTCCCGGCGCGGCGGCGACCAGCTCCACCGTGGGCTCGGACAGCAGCTCGGCCAGGTTGGCCGCGAACTTCTCGATGAGCTTGCCGCCGACCTCGGCCATCACGCCGCGCCCGAACTGGGCGGGCCGGCCGGTCACGTTGAACGACGTCTCCACGGTCACCCGCGTGGCCTCGTCGACCGGCGCCAACCGGGCCTTGACCGTGGCCGAGACCGTGCCGGAGCCCCGGGCCTCCTTGCCGGACGCCCGGATGGTGAGCGTGTAGGAGTCCTTGTCGACGTCCTCGAACCTGGCCGAGCCCTTGTAGGTCACCACGATCGGGCCGACCTTGACCTTCATCCTGCCGGTGAACTCGTCACCCTCGAAGATGTCCAGCGTCGCCCCCGGCAGGCACGGCGCGACCCGCTCGACGTCGAGCAGCACCGCCCACGCCTGCTCGATCGGAACTGGAACAGTGAATTCGTGCTCGAACCGCATCGCCATCGATCCGCTCCTTTTCCCGCTGGTTGCGACACTACGTCGGGGTGGGGCGCCCCGGAAGAGGCGCCCCCTCGGACCTCGGTGGTCAGGGCGATCCGGCCGCCGTGCGTACCGCTCGGTGGGTCAGGACCCTGGCCAGATGCCGCCGGTAGTCCGGCTGCGCGTGCAGGTCGGACGGCGGCGAGGTGCCGGCCGCCGCCTCCGCGCACGCCTGGCGCACCTGGTCACCCAGCTCCACCCCCTCCAGGGCGGTCTCGGCGGCGTGGGCGCGCAGCGGCGTCGAACCCATGTTCGTCAGCCCGATCCTGGCCTCGGCGATCGACCCGTTGGAGCGCCTGACGGCGGCGGCCACGCCGACGATCGCCCACGCCTGGGCGGTCCGGTGGAACTTCTCGTAGTGGAAGCCCCAGCCCGCGCCCAGTTTCGGGACCTTCACCCCGACCAGGACCTCGCCGGGACCCAGCGCCGACTCCCAGTAGTCGACGAAGAACTCGGCGGCCGGGATCTCCCGCTCACCCTCCTGCGACCAGGCCACGAACGAGCCGTCCAGCGCCAGCACCACGGCGGGCAGGTCGCCCGCCGGATCCGCGTGGGCCAGCGAGCCGCCGAACGTGCCGCGGTGCCTGATCGCCGGATCCGCCACCTGGGCGGTGGCCAGCGCGACCAGCGGGCAGTCGGCCCGGACGACGCCGGAGTGCAGGATCTCGTCGTGCGTGGTCATCGCGCCGATGAAGACGTGGTCGCCGCGGTCGTGCACGCCCTTCAGCTCGGGCAGCCGGCCGACGTCGACCAGCTTCGACGGGTACGCCATCCGCAGCCGCATCAGCGGCAGCAGCGACTGCCCGCCCGCCAGGACCTTGGCGTCCTCGTCGGAAGCGAGCTCCTGGCAGGCCTCCGCCAGCGAACCCGGCCGCACGTAGTCGAACTGCGCGGGGATCATCGCCGCACTCCTTCCATGGCACGCCATACGCGTTCGGGCGTGCACGGCATCTGCACGTCGTGGATGCCGCTCGGGCGCAGGGCGTCCACGATGGCGTTCACGACGGCCGGGGTCGAGGCGATCGTGCCCGCCTCGCCCACGCCCTTGACGCCCAGCGGGTTGCTGGTCGCCGGGGACTCGGTCCGGTCGAGCTGGAACGCCGGCAGGTCCGCCGCCGTCGGCAGCAGGTAGTCGGCCATCGTCGTGGTCAGCAGGTTGCCCTCGGCGTCGTAGACGGCCTCCTCGAACAGCGCCTGCGCGATGCCCTGCGCTATGCCGCCGTGCACCTGGCCCTCGACGATCAGCGGGTTGACGACCTTGCCGACGTCGTCGACCGCCACGTACGAGCGGATCTTCACCAGGCCCGTCTCGGTGTCCACCTCCACCGCGCACAGGTGGGTGCCGTGCGGGAAGGAGTAGTTCTCCGGGTCGAACGTGGCGTCGGAGTCGAGCCGCGCCTCCACGCCCTCCGGCAGGTCGTGCGCCGTGAACGCGGCGTAGGCCAGCTCCTGGATCGTCTTCTGCGCGTCCGTGCCCCGCACCTTGAAGGCCCCGCCCGCGTACTCCAGGTCCTCGGGCGAGCACTCGAGCACGTGCGCGGCGAGCTTGCGGGCCTTGTCCTTGACCTTCTCGCACGCCTTCAGCACGGCGATGCCGCCGACGACGAGCGAGCGCGAGCCGTAGGTGTCCATGCCCTTGTGCGCGATGGCCGTGTCGCCGTGCAGCACCGTGACGTCGTCGAACGGCACGCCGAGCGCGTCCGCCGCGATCTGGCTCCACGACGTCACGTGGCCCTGCCCGTGCGGCGAGGTGCCGGTGATGACCTCGACCTTGCCCGTGGGCAGCATCCGCACCGAGCCGTGCTCCCAGCCGCCGGCGCCGTAGTTCGCCTCGCCGAGCATCCTGGACGGGGCCAGGCCGCACATCTCCGTGTACGTGCTGACGCCGATGCCGAGCTGCACCGGGTCGCCCCGGTCACGCCGGTCGGCCTGCTCCGCGCGCAGCTTGTCGTAGCCGAACAGGGCCAGCGCCTTGTCCGTGGCCGCCTCGTAGTTGCCCGAGTCGTACGTCAGGCCGGAAATGGTGGTGTACGGGAACTCGTCGTGCTTGATCCAGTTGCGCCTGCGCACCTCCACCGGGTCGATCTTCAGCTCGGCGGCCAGCTCGTCCATCATCCGCTCGATGCCGAACGTGGCCTCGGGCCGCCCCGCGCCCCGGTAGGCGTCCGTGGGCATCTTGGTGGTGAACACGCCCGTGCAGCCGAACTCGTACGCGTCCATCTTGTAGATCGCGTTGAACATCGACGCGCCGAGCAGCGGGATGCCCGGCGTGACCAGCATCAGGTACGCGCCCATGTCGGCCAGCAGGTCGACCTGCAGCCCGCGGATGCGCCCGTCGGCCTCGGCGGCCAGCCGGATGTGCTGGATCTGGTCGCGGCCGTGGTGCACGGTCAGGTTGCCCTCGGAGCGGGACTCGGTCCACTTGACCGGTCTGCCGAGCTTGCGGGCCAGCAGCAGGCAGAGCACCTCCTCCGCGGTGACCTGCAGCTTCGAGCCGAACCCGCCGCCCACGTCGGGGGCGATCACGCGGATCTTGTGCTCGGGGATGCCGGTCACGACGGCCAGCATGACCCGCAGGACGTGGGGGATCTGCGTGGACGACCAGATCGTGAACGCGTCGCCGTCGGTGTCGGCCATGACCGCCCGCGGCTCCATCGCGCTCGGGATGAGCCGCTGCTGGATGTACGTCCGGTCGATGACGACGGGGGCGTCCCTGAACGCGGCCTCCAGGTCGCCGGAGTTGATCTTGACGCTGAACGCCTTGTTGCCGGCCTCGTGCACCTTCGGGCTGCCGTCCGTCAGCGCATCGTTCATGTCGAGGACCGCGGGCAACGGCTCGTACTCGACGTCGATGGCCTCGAGCGCGTCGGCGGCGCGGTAGCGGTCGGTCGCGATCACGCAGGCCACGGCCTCGCCGACGTACCTGACCTCGGACACCGCCATCGGCGGGTGGTCGGGGATGACGACGTCCTCGCTCACCGGCCACGCGCACGGCAGGCTGCCCTGCTCGGCGGCGAAGTCCTGGCCGCTGAAGGCCGCCACGACCCCGGGCAGCTCGCGCGCCCCCGACACGTCCACCCTGGTGATCCGGGCGTGCGCCATCGGGCTGCGCAGGAACATCACCTGCAGCATGCCCGGCCGGACGAGGTTGTCCGTCCACTGCGTGCGCCCCGTCAGGAGCCTGGCGTCCTCTTTGCGCTTCCTCGGCCTGCCGATTTCTCGGCCGATTTCCTGGCCGGCCTCCTGCTGGACGGTCATGGCGTGGTCACCGCCCGCCCCATCTCCTGCGCGCCCCGGCGGACGGCCTTGACGATGTTGCAGTAGCCGGTGCAGCGGCAGAGATTGCCTTCCAGGCCCTCCCTGATCGTCTCCTCCGACGGCTCGGGATCCTCCCTGAGCAGGTCTATCGCGGCCATGACCATGCCGGGCGTGCAGTAACCGCACTGCAGCGCGTGTTCTTCGTGGAAGGCCCGCTGCATCGGGTGCATCGACCCGTTGACGCCCAGGCCCTCGATCGTCAGGACCTCGCAGCCGTCGGCCTGCACGGCGAGCACGGAACAGCTCTTCACGCTCTTGCCGTCGAGCATGACCGTGCAGGCGCCGCAGTTGCTGGTGTCACACCCGATGGGGGTGCCGGTCTTGCCGAGCCGCTCTCGTAGCAGATGTACGAGCAGGAGCCGCGGCTCCACGTCCTCCTCGTACTTGATCCCGTCGACGGTGACGGTGATTCGGGGCATACGTCCTCCCTCAGGAGCAGGGGATTGGCGGACACACCCGAAACTACGCCGGTGTTTTTCCCGGTCAAGGGTTACTTACCGCGAACCACCCTCGCGATGATCGCCACCAGCCCGGCGAACGCCAGTCCCAGCACCAATACCCCGATCAGGACCAGCGGATCCGTGATCGCGCGTGTCACTATGAGAATGCCCAGAACCACAAAGAGCACACCGCTGAGCAGCGCCATCCAGTCCGTGCGGTGCAGGCGTCGCCTGTTCATGGCCTCACTCCGTTCGGCGGCTCGGTCACTGGGGTCCGCCGCCTTCCCTCGTCGCTCTGGTCGCTACGCTCCCGACGCTCCTCAGTCCAGGCGGCGGCGCTCCCTCGCGGGCGTTCGACGTCACGCGGCACGCCGCACCTCCATGTCCCCGAGCCCGCCCCGCAGGTTGAGGACGATGGTCGAGACCTTGCCGTCTGGCTTGACCTCGGGCTCGAGCACCTTGTCGTACCGCACGTCCACGCCGCCCCGGACCGAATGGTCGACCTTGATGTCGCCGACCTTGTTGGTGGCGTGCACCTCGATCCTGGCCGTCGGTGGCACGATCACCATCAGCTCGCCCATCGTCACCGCGGCGTTGAACGTCACCTCGGTGCCCGGCTCCAGCTTCAGCTCCGACAGGTCCAGCCGCCCGTCGCCGACGCCGACGTCATACAGCATGCTCGACTGGGTCACGCTGGTCGGCGCCCAGTCCGACTCGCCGATGTTCCGCGGGATGCCTCCGAGCACGAAGCCCAGGGCCACGATGACCGTCACGAGCGTCCCCGCGGCCACCAGTCCGGCCCCGCGTCCCCACCAGGCGGCGATGAGCAGCCCGGCGCCGATCGTGATGAGCACGGCGCCGCCGACGATGGTCGGACTCACTCCGGCGGCCGACCTGGCTTGGACCGCCACGACGATCCCTCCAATGATGATTGCCAGCAGGATGGTGATGGCGCCGATGAACGACCTCGGGCGCGGCTTCCGCTCCCTCTTGGGGACCGGACGGCCGTACAGGACGGGGTCGTACGGCGAGTAGCCTGCTGCCCGCTTGGCCGGGTCGAGCGGCTGGTAGGGGCCCTTCGGCGCGAACGGCTCGCCGTAGGGGGTGTAGTCGAGGCGGGTTCTGGGCTGCGACTGGTACGAGGGGACCCGGTGCTCGGCGGTGACCTTGGCGTCCTCACCGGCGGACGCGCGCTCACCGGCGGGCGCGCGCTCAGCGGTGGGCGCGTCCTCACCGG
>NZ_JBSFTC010000279.1:0-14752 GCF_053590415.1 Nonomuraea sp. NPDC003201 | reverse complement strand
GCGTCGACCAGCAGTGCGGCCAGCTCGTCCGCCTGGCGCCCTCGCTGGCCGCTCCCCCGCTGTCGCTGGAGGTGCCGCCGGCCACCGAGCCCGTGTCCGAGCGCTACCAGCTGATGGCGGCGGCCCGCACGCTGATCGAGCGCCTGACCACCGTGCGGCCGGTGCTGCTGGTGATCGACGACCTGCAGTGGGCGACGCTGGAGTCGCTGCAGATGCTCAACGCCCTCATGTGGGACGCCGAGGCCCTGCCGCTGCTGGTCCTGGCCACCTCGCGGCCCCTGCCTGTCGGCTCGCCCGCCGAGTCGGCCCTGCCGGAGCTGCACAAGCTGACGGCCGACAGCCGCACGATCGAGGTGCCCTCCTTCGGGCTGGACGAGGTCTCCCACGCGCTGGCGGAGGTGCGCGGCGGCGGCGACTCCGAGCTGCTGCACCGGATCACCGGCGGCAACGCGTTCCTGGTCAGCGAGGTGGTCAGGGAGCTGGCCGCGGGCAAGGAGCTCGACGGGCTGACCGTGCCCGACTCGGTGACGCGGATGGTCATGGCCCGGCTCTCGCAGCTCCACCCGGACGCCAGAGACCTGGTCAACCTGCTGGCCGTCGGCGAGCGCATGGAGTCGGCCGAGCTGCGGGCGGGGCTGGGGCTCGACGAGGCCCGGTTCGTGGCCGCGGTGGAGGAGGCCATGGGCGCCGGCCTGGTGACCATGTCGGACGGCGGGTCCTGCCGGTTCTCCCACGAGCTGACCAGGACCGCCCTCTACGCCAAGCTGTCCGCGCCGCGGGCGGGGCTGCTGCACGGCAAGGTCGCCGACGCGCTGTGCCGGACCGACCCGCACGCCATGGAGACCCGGCCGTACGTCGTGGCCACCCACCTGCTGGCCGCCGCCGGGCACGGCCGCGACCCGGCCCGGGTCAGCGCGGCGGCGGACGCGGCCGTGCACGCGGCGCAGTACGCGCTGGCCGGGCTGGCGCACCGCGAGGCGGTCACCTGGTACCAGCGGGTGCTCGACCTGCTGGCGGACTTCCCCGGCGCCACGCTGGAGCGGCGCGCGGAGCTGCTGGTGGAGTGCGGCCGGGCCATGTGGCTGGCCGGCGACCCCGACGCCAGGCAGACCCTCGTACGGGCGGCCGACCTGGCCAGGCAGTGCGAGCGCTCCGACCTGATCGTGATCGCGGCGCTGGGCGGCGACCGGGGCTTCTCCACCATCTCGGCGGCCCCCGACCAGCAGCGCATCGCGCTGCTGACCGAGGCGCGCAAGCTGGTCGACTCCACCGACCTGAGCACCCGGGCGCTGCTGGCGGCCCAGCTCGCCTCCGAGCTCATCTGGGCGCCCGACGGCGAGCGGCGCTTCGCGCTGAGCGACGAGGCCGTGGCCCTGGCCCGCAAGTCGGGCGATCCGCGCACGCTCGCCAGCGTGCTGGGACAGCGCAGCCTGACGATCATCCCCGCCGACCCGCTGCACCAGCGCCACCGCGACGGCGACGAGATGCTGGAGGCGGCCCGCCGCACGGGCGACGACCTGGCGCTGTTCCACGCGTACGTGCAGCGCACTCCCCCGGTGCTCGACGGCGGCGACGTGACCAGGGCCGCGATGCTGCTCGGCGAGGCCGACGAGCTGGCGCGCCGGCTGGCCCAGCCGCACCTCAACTGGCTGATCGGCTACTCCAGGGCCGGCCTGACGCTGATGCAGGGCGACCTGGCGCAGGCCGAGTCGGAGGCGCAGGCGGCCCTGCGGCTGGGCTCGGAGATCGGCCGCCGCCTGGAGGCCGTGGCCATCTACTCGTCGCAGATCGCCGAGATCCGGCGGCTGCAGGGGCGGCTGTGGGAGCTGCGCGACCGCTATCGCCGTGCCGCCCAGGCGCCGCGCGTCGACCCGGTGCACGCGATCCTGCGGTATCTGTGCGAGATGGCCGACGAGGAGGCCGCGCCCCTGCTCGACCGCATCCTGGCCGACGGCGGCGCCACACCGCCCCGCAACATGGCCCACCGGCCCGCCCTGGACAACCTCGCCGTGGCCGCCTCCCGCCTGGGGCGGGCGGAGCTGGCCGAGCAGCTGTACGGCTCGCTGGCCGCCGACGGGCAGACGTTCGGCCACGGCGCGGTGGCCCACCACTGCGGGCACCACTACCTGGCGCACCTGTGCATCGCGACGGGCTCACCGCAGCGGGCGGCCGAGCACTTCGAGGCCGCGGCCGAGATGCACGAGCGGCGGGGGGTGCCGCTCATGCTGGCGGAGTCGCTGCTCGACTGGGCCGACCTGCTGGACGGGGGCGAGGTGAGCGGGCCGAAGCCGGCCGACCTGCGCAAGTGGTGCGCCTCGCTGCTGCCGGGCCGCGGCGCGATCCTGCTGGAGCGGCGGCTGCGCTGACCCCGTCCGACGGGGTCAGCGCAGGTAGGAGGCGCCGTTGAGGTCGAGCACGGCGCCGCTGGCCCATTCGGCGGCCGGGGAGGCCAGGTAGACGACGGCCGCCGCGATCTCCTCCGGCCGCGCCACCCGCCCGAACGGGCTCTGCGCCCGGATCGCGTCTCCCCCGGGCCCCGTGAGGAACTCGGTCGTCATGTCCGTCTCGACGAAGCCGGGCGCCACGGCCGCCACCGCGATCCCGCGCGGGGCGAGCGAGATGGCCAGCGACTGGCCCAGCGCGTTCAGCCCCGCCTTGCTCGCCCCGTAGGCGGGGCTGTCCGGCTCGCCGCGGAAGGCGCCGCGCGAGGAGACGTTGATCACGCGGCCGCCGGCGGGCATGTGCTGGACGGCGCACCAGATGACGTTGGCCGTCCCCACCAGATTGATGTCGAGCGTGCGCCGCCAGGCGCTCTGCCACTCCTCGTACGACAGCTCCGCGAGGGGATGGTGGAAGTAGGTGGCGGCGTTGTTGACCAGCACCTCGATCCCTCCCAGGGCATCGGCCGCCGCGTCCACCATGCCGCGCACCGCCTCGGGATCGGCCAGGTCGCCCCGCACGATCGTGTGCCCCTGGCCGGGCAGCTCCGCCAGCAGGTCCTGCGCCTCCTTCGCGGAGTCCCGGTGATGGATCGCGACCCGATCGCCCTGCGCGGCGAAGGCCGCCGCGACCGCCCGCCCGATACCCCTCGACGCACCTGTGACAAGAACTCCACGCCCGCTCATGTCGCCGCACGCTAGCAGGTGTCCGCTCAGAGGCGGCGTTCGGGCTCCCGGGCCGGTGGCGCCCACAGGGGTGGGGCGGCGGCGGGGCCGGCCGGCAGGCTGACGGTGAAGGTGGCGCCGGCGCCCGGGCGGCCGTCCGCGGTGATGGTGCCGTGGTGGCCCTCCACCACCTCCCGTACGAGCGCCAGCCCGAGCCCGAAGCCGCCTCCCACGAACCGGGCGAAAAGGCGTTCGGTGTGCGCCGGGTCGAAGCCCACCCCGTCGTCGCGCACGGTCAGCCGGACCAGGTCGCGGTCCCGGGTCAGGGTCACCCAGATGTGGCCGCCCGCGCGCGTGTGACCCAGCGCGTTGTCCAGCAGGGCCGAGACCACGCGGCGCAGCGCGGACTCGACTCCGCGCACCACGTGATCGCCAGGCCCCTCGCACCGGGCCTCGATCGTCACCCCCTTGGCCGCCGCGCGGGCGCCCTCGGCCACGGCCAGCTCGGAGGCCAGCATCGCGAGGTCGACGGGCGCGAACGGCCGGCGCGACTGCTGGAACCGGGCCGACTGGAGCAGGTCCTCGACCACCTCGCCCAGCTGCCTGGTGCCGGTCACGAGCTGGTCCACCTCGTCGATGAGCAGGATCGGGTCCGTGCCGCCCCGCAGCCGGCGGGACAGGAGCTGGGCGCGGGTGTGCAGTCGGGTCAGCGGGCTGCGCAGCTCGTGGCTGACGTCGGCGGCGAAGCGGCGCTGTCGGGCCAGGGCCTCGCCGAGCGGCGCGATGGCGCGGCGGGAGATGACCTGGCCCACCAGCAGCGCGGCCAGCAGGCCGCCGATCTCCGCGCCGCCGAGCGTGCGCAGCAGCCGCTGGCGTTCGGCCTCCTGGTAGCGCAGGTCCAGCGCCGCCTGGAAGGTGTCGTCGCCGCGCCGCTGGGTGCGGATGAGGTACGCGTGCCCGTCCACCCGGACCTCCTCGACCCTGGGCGGCAGCCCGGCGGCGACCTGGTCCATGGGAGTGCGTACCGGCAGCGCCTGCGGCGCGCCCGGGGAGCTCTCCACGGTGCCGTCGGACCGCAGCAGGTAGAGCCAGACGCAGGGAGGAGGGTGGGCGATGGGGGCGCGCTGCACGGCGGCGGTCAGGTCGCGCCGCGCGGAGTCGGCCTGCTGGTGCAGCATGACGCAGTAGACCAGCACCCCGGCCAGGGCCAGGACCAGGGAGATCGCGCCGGCCACCTGCGCGGTGAGGCGCCGGCGGGCCCGCTTCAGCAGCCGCCGCTCGAGCTCCGACCCCCGCCCCGCCGGGCTCATAACTCACCCAGGCGGTAGCCCACGCCCCGCACGGTGTACACGACCCCGGATCCCAGCTTGTTGCGCAGGTAGTAGACGTACGTGTCCACGATCGATTCCTTCTTGGCGCCGTCGAAGACCCGCTGCCGGAGCGACGTGCGGGTGTGCACCTGCCGCGGGCGCGCCGCCAGGGCGCTGAGCAGCCGGCACTCCTGTCCCGACAGCTCGACCTGCTCCCCGCTGGGCAGCCGGACGATGTGCGACTCGGAGTCCAGCCAGCCCGCGCCGAGCGGCAGCAGCGTGGCCTGGTCGAGGTTCCTGCGGTGCAGGGCCCGCACCCTGGCCAGCAGCTCGTCGATCTCGAACGGCTTGACCAGGTAGTCCTCCGCACCCGCGTCCAGCCCGGCGACCCGGTCGGCGACCGAGCCGAAGGCGGTCAGCACCAGCACGGGGGTGGTGACCGCCTGCCGTCGCAGCCGCCGCATGAGGTCGATGCCGTCGAGCGACGGCAGGCCGCGATCGATGATCAGCACGTCGTACGAGCGGCTCAGCCCCAGATGCAGCCCGCGCTGCCCCTCCAGAGCCAGATCGACCGTGTACCCCTCCTCGGTGAACAGGTCGACGAGCATGCGCCCCAGTTCGCGGTCATCCTCGATGACCAGCAGCCGACGGGCTGTACCCGGTGTTCCAGCCACCAGACCACGGATACACCACGTCCAGGGGGATTACCAGGTCCACTCGGGCATTGGTTGATCGAGAACCACGCGCACCACGGTTCACCTGCGCGATCACGATGGATTGGACCTGACCAGCTCCGAAACTTCCGCAACCTTGGTCCGGGTCTCCAGGCGCTCGGGCAGCGCCAGCTTGTAGAGGGGCAGCGCGCCGGCCGTGGTGAGGATGGCCACGAGCACCAGCATCGCGAAGAGCTCCTGGTTGATCATGCCCTGGGCCAGGCCGATGTTGATGAAGATGAGGATCATCAGGCCGCGGGCGTTCATGAGCGCCCCCACCGCGTACGACTCCCGCCAGCCGAACCCCATCCCCCGCATCGCCAGCGCGCACCCGAAGTACTTGCCGGCGAACCCGGCGAGCAGGATCAGCCCGAACGCCAGCAGCATGGCGCCGCCCGCGATGCCCCCGAGGTGGGTGTTCAGCCCCGAGAAGGTGAAGAACGTGGGCAGCAGCAGCGTCGAGACGATCTCCATCATCCGGCGGTGCAGCGCCTCGCGGAACTTGGGGTCGCGGGGCATGGCCAGGCCGGCGAGGAAGCCGCCGAAGACCGAGTAGACGCCGATCCAGTCCGTCAGCCAGCCGGCCGTCAGCGGCACGAGGACGACGACGTACATGCCGGTGGCGCCGAGGTGGCCGGTGCGGGCCACGGTCGCGCCCAGGGGGCGCAGCAGGGGGGCGACCACCTTGAGCATCACGACGGCGAACACCGCGGTCAGGCCGATGGTGGGCAGAGCGTCGCCGGCGCCGGTGCCGAGGTGCATGGCCGACAGGACGGCCAGGATGCACCAGGCCAGGGCGTCGTCGATGGAGGCGGCGATGAGGGTGAGCCGGCCGACCGGGGCATTCTCCAGGCCGCGCTCGTACAGGATCCTGGCCAGCATGGGGAACGCGGTCAGCGACAGCGCCCCGCCGACGAACAGGGCGAACTGGAAGGGGCTGACGTCCGGCAGCGAGAGCAGGTCGTACAGGAGCAGGCCCGCGCCGAAGCCGAGCAGCAGCGAGGGGACGATCCCCGAGACGGCCAGCGCGGACGCCTTGCGGACCTCGCCGGGCGTGCGCCCGCTGTGGTCGAGCCCCGCCCCGACCAGGAACATGTAGAGCGTCAGGCCGATGGTGCTCAGCACGTACAGGACCGGCCTGACGTCCTTCGGGAACAGGGCCGCCTGCGCGTCGGGGAAGAGCCAGCCGAAGAACGTCGGGCCCAGGAGCACGCCGGCGACCATCTCGCCGAGCACGCGCGGCTGCATCACCAATTGCGCCAGCCGGCCGCAGATCGCCGCGACGATCAGGATCACGACGAGGGCGGGCAGGACCTTGAGTATGAGGGCGAGGTTCGGATCGGGAGACGTGACGTGGGCCAGTACGGTCATGTTCGGTTCTCCGCTGGGTGATCGAAGTGGATCTCGCAGAGCCGTTGCCGGCGGGCGTCCCAGACCATGTAGGTGCCGAGGACGAGTTGCACGAGGCTGCGCCAGACGTCCTCCCAGCGGTCGCGGACCCGCATGAGGACGAGCGCGGCGCGGGGCGGGGACACGTGCGGCGGGGTGAGCAGGCACGGCCCCCGGTTCGGCAGGGACCGGGTGTGGGCGGCCGAGGAGTGCAGGGCGTGGCGGTGCAGGATCTCCCGCGCCGCGACCCGCATCGCGATCGGCGCCAGCCGCCAGGCCGGGCAGGGGCGGTTGGCGGCGACGCCGAACGGGATGTGGTTGAGCTCTTTGACGGGCCGGTCGAAGCGGCCCGGGTCGAAGCGGTCCGGATCGGCGAACCCGGCGCGGTGGAACTCGGGATAGTCGAAGCAGAGCACCGACCCGGCAGGGATCGCGGTGCGCTCGCCGAGCGGGATCTCGCCGGTGGTGATGCGGTGGGCGATGCCGAAGAGCGGGTAGAGCCGCAGCGTCTCGGAGATCACCTGGTCGAGGTAGCGGTCGTCCCCCGTGCGGGCCCGCTCCTGCGCTTCCGGATGCTGCGCGAGGACCATCAGCAGGTGGGCCATGGCCTCCGACAGCTGGACGACGGCGGTGTTGAAGAAGGCGCCCTGGAGGTAGAACGCCTGCTCCTGGGGTGACAGGCCGGCGGGGAGCGGGATCCGCACGCGTGACAGGCGGCCGAGCAGGTAGCGGGTCAGGCGGTGGCGGCGTTCCATGTGCCGCAGGCCGGTGCACTTGAGCGAGGTGACCACGTCGTTCGCGTTGCCCACGATCAGGTCGCGGGCCTCGCGCGGGCACGGCTCGGCGAACACCAGCTCGTAGGAGAACTCGGCCCACAGCGGCATCGTCAGGTCGCGCAGCCGCACCAGCCCCCGCGCGTCCGCCAGCGTGCGGGCGGCGCAGCGGAGCGTGAGCTCCTCGGCCTCGTCGCGCGGCACGGAGAGCAGCCCGCGCGTCGCCTTGGCCACCGCGTCGTACCGCTCGCCCGCCTCCAGGTGCTCCTGGTGCATCTCGGGGCCGGGCGACAGCCAGTACCAGAACAGGTCCGACAGCGCGGCGCCCCTGCTGCGCCCGCCGGCGGCCGGGTGCGAGTAGACCTCCCTGAAGCGGTCGACGCCCACGAGGTCGCCGGGGACGGGGATGCCCTCGTCCCCGTTGATCCGGTTGAAGACGCGTACGCGCAGCGCCACGACCCTCGCCGGCAGCCACCACGGCAGGCTCGCCACGACCGCCAGGGCCAGGATGATCAGCGTGATCAGCATGGCCGCCGCACCATGCCCGGGTCGAGGTCGCCGATCGACGCGCAGCCGCACAGCGTGAGCGCGTGCTCGACCTCCGCGCGCAACCGGCCGAGCACGCGGGCCACTCCCCGCTCGCCGTCCGCGGCCAGCCCCCAGATCACCGGGCGGCCGACGGCGACCGCCGCGGCGCCGAGCGCCAGCGCCTTCAGCACGTCCGTGCCGCGCCGGATCCCGCCGTCCAGCAGCACGGGAACGGCCCCGCCGACGGCCGCGGCGATGTCCGGCAGCAGGTCGATCGAGGCGGGTACGGTGTCGAGCTGCCGCCCGCCGTGGTTCGAGACCATGATCGCCGAAACGCCGTGGTCGAGCGCGATCCGGGCGTCGCCGGGATGCGTGACGCCCTTGACCACGATCGGCAGCGCGGTCATCTCCCGGAGCCGGTCGAGGTGCTCCCACGACAGCTCGGGCGACATGAGGATCGGGCGCACCCGGTCGCCGTCGCGCAGGTTCTCGCAGCACAGGTGTTCGGGCAGGTCGTGGAAGCCGTTGCGCAGGTCGCGCTCGCGCCGGCCGAGCACGGGCGAGTCCACGGTGACGACCAGCGCCTTGCAGCCGGCCGCCTCGGCGCGCCGCACGACGGTCTCGGTGAAGGCCAGGTCCGGCTGCACGTACAGCTGGAACCAGAGCTCGGCGCCGGGCGCGGCGGCCGCGACCTCCTCGATCGCGACGGTGGCGGCCATGCTCACGATCATGATCGTCTCGGCGACGGCGGCCGCTCGGGCGGTGGCCCGCTCGCCCTCCGGGTCGGCGAGGCGGTGGAACGCGGTCGGCGCCACCAGCACGGGCATGGCGGCGTGGCTGCCGAGCAGGGTGAGGCCGGTCTCCAGCTTGGCCGCGCCGCGCAGCACCCTGGGCAGCAGGCCGATCCGGGCGAACGCGGCCTCGTTCGCGCGCACGGTGACCTCGTCACCTGCCCCGCCGGCGAAGTAGTCGTAGTGCGCGGGGTCGAGGCGGGCGCGGGCCTCGGCCTCGAACTCGCGCAGGCTCCACCGCTCCATCAGACCGGTACGGACGTCAACTGCGCGGCGAAGAAGGCCCGGAGGGGCTCGACGTGGATCTCCTTGGAGGTCCACTCGTTCTCGAGGTTCTCGGTGATGTGGTGGGCGACCGGGGGCCGGCCGGGCACGTGGTGGCGGACGACGGGGTGGAGGTAGTGGCCCTCGTGCGCCCGGACCGAGTCGCTCTGGCGGATCCGGCCCACCTCGACGTCGAAGGGGTCGATCTTGTCGTGATCCGGCCCGTAGTCCAGGGTGATCGTGAAGTGGCCGTGGTCGCCGATCGGCGGTCCCTGCAGGTCGTACGGCAGCTCCTCCAGGTAGCGGGCGGTGTCCCCGTCGGGCACGATGACGTCGGCCAGCAGCCCGAACTGCTGCCACAGCGCCGAGGTGCGGTTGACCCGCTCGATGACCGCCGCCGCGAGCGCCGCCGGGTCGGCGGGCAGCACCGTGGCGGGCCAGGGGACATCGTGGTAGCGGGACTCCAGGACGCGGTGCAGCGCGCGCACGCCGTACCGGAAGCCGTGGATGAAGCCGCTGGTGCCGTGCTTGAAGTCGCGCGACTGGGTGATCGTGCCGGCGAAGTAGAGGTCCGGCACGTTGACGGACTCGTAGGCCGGGGTGAGCGACGGGAACCTGTCGTTGATCACCAGCTCGGGGCGGCAGTCGTCGCCGAAGATCGAGCCGTCGAAGCGGAAGCCGGTGCAGAGGATCACGCTGTCGTACGGGATGTCCTTGGTGATCTCGTCGACGCGGACGAAGGAGACCGTCACCAGGTACGTGCCGTCCGGCCTGCGCTCGACGCGCTTGACGTCGCCGTCGAGGATCGCGTTCTGGGACTTGAGCTGGTACGTGTCCAGCAGGCCGTTGTTGACCGCCCGCAGGTGGCCGACGTAATGGGTGCGCCAGGCCATGCGGACCGAGCGCGGGCCCGCCACGTGGATGACCGCGGCGGTCTCCATCAGGTTGTCGGCCGTCTCGAAGGCCGAGTTGCCCTTGCCGATGACGAGCACGCGCCGGTTGACGTAGTCGGCCGGATCGATGGAGTGGGTGCCGTACAGGTCGGCCGTCTCGATGCCCGCGATGGGCGGGATGTTGGGCTTGGTGACGCCGGTCGCGACGATGACCCGCTTCGCCTCGTACGTGCGCCCGGTCTCGTCCGTCACCCGGAACGACGCGCCGGGCCGGTCCACGCGGACCACCCGGGAGTCGTAGGCGACGCGCAGGCCGCGCTTCTGGGCGAAGTCGGCCAGGTAGCGGACCATGTCGTCGGCGTGCGGGAAGTACCGGTCGCTGTAACGGGTGAACAGCAGGTCGGGGTCGTCGGACAGCAGCGAGTTCCAGTCCATCCGGAGGTTGAGCTCGGGGTCGTCCCATCCGGTGTACTTCTTGTTGATCGAGATCAGCGTGCGATGGCGCGGGTGAGTGCGGAAGAACTGGCCCGGCGCGGGACCCGCCTCGAGGATCAGGTAGTCCCGCCCCTGCTCGTGCAGGAAATACCCCAGCTGCAGACCCGCGGGGCCCGCGCCGATCACCAGGTAGTCCAGGGTCTTGTCCGGCACTGAAGCCTCCGCCACAACGATGTGATTGAACGGACAACCTCAGTGTTGGCGGGCAATTCTCAGAATTTGCTCAGAGAGGGCGCGTTTGTCGGGCTTGCCGCTGGTGGCGAGGGGGACCGCGGGGACGATCGTGATCGTCCGGGGGACGCTGTCCTCGCCGAGCCGCGCGCGTACCAGTGCCCTCAGCGCGCCCCGGTCCGGGGTCCGGCCCGCGGCCGGGACGACGAACGCGTGCACGGCCTCGCCCGTGTCCTCGTCCGGGGCGCCCACCACGTACGCCTCGTCCACGCCGGGGTGATCGGTCAGCGCGCGCTCGATCGGGCCCGCGTACACCACCATGGCGTTGACCATGATCACGTCGCGGGAGCGGCCGGCCAGGTGGAGGAAGCCGTCCCCGTCCATATGGCCGAGGTCGCGGGTGCGCAGCCAGCCGTCCTTCAGGATCTCGCGGGTCTCCTCCTCGTCGCCCCAGTAACCCCGCATCAGGTACGGGCCGCGTACGTGGATCTCGCCCGTCACGCCCGGGGGCAGCTCGGCGTCGTGCTCGTCGCGCACGCTGATCTCGACCCCGGGATGCGGGCGGCCGACGGGCTCCAGCACGCCGGCGGCGATGTGGTCGGGGGTGAGCATGGCGATGTTGCCCGCCTCGGTCTGGCCGTAGCCCTGGTAGACGACCGGGCCGAGCCTCTCGGCGGCCTCGGCCAGCCGCCGCGCGCTGATGGGCGACCCCGAGACCATCAGCGCCCGCAAGCTACTCACATCCACCTTGTCCAGAAATTTCTGCATCTGGAAGAGCCGGGGCACGGTGATGATCGAGCCGGTGATCCGGTGGCGCTCGATCGCGTACGGGAACATCGGCCGCCCGTCGTCCTCCGGGATCACCGCCGTGCCGCCGCCGAGCAGGCACGGCGCCACGAACTCCATCACGACCATGCTGGCCAGCGTGCCGAACAGCAGGTACCGCTCGAAGGCCCCGGCGAGCCCGGCCGCGACGGGCGACCATACACGCGGCTGCCACGCCCAGTGCTCGCCGAGCGCCCGGTACGTGATCGCGCACCCCTTCGGGCGGCCGGTGCTGCCGCTGGTGAAGGTCAGGGCCGCCACGTCGTCGGGGCGGGCGGTCACGGTCAGCGGCCGTCCGTCGTCGGGGTGGGCCAGCAGGTCGCCGGCGCCCGTACAGGGGCCCAGGGACAGCGTCGGCCGGCCGGGGAGGTGACGGGCCGCGGCGCGGCGCAGGTCGGGGGTCGCGGTCGTGGAGTCCACCAGCAGGGCGTCGATCCCCATCCCCAGCACGTGGGCGAGCTGCCCCTCCGGATAGCCGGGCCGGATGCCGACGACCCGGCAGCCCAGCGTGTGCGCGGCCATGTGGGCGGCGAACGCCTCCGGCGTGACGGCCGTGCGCACCGCGACGGCCCGCCCAGGACCCAGGCCCGCGGCGCGCATCGCGCCCGCCAGCCGCCGGATCAGCTCCAGCAGCTCGCCCCGGGAGAGCGTCCTGTCGCCGTGCTCGAAGGCCGGGCGGTCCGGGGCGTCGCGCAGCGCGTCGAGCAGAGGCTGCGGGAAGGGCATGTGCGCCTCCTCCGTGCTTTCATATTTCCGGATTTATCGCGACATTAGACGGCACAGATCAGAGACCCATCAGAGACGTGCAGGTGGTGAGCGCGACGTGAAAGTGATCGGCGCGGGCTTCGGGCGCACGGGCACGCGGTCGCTCAAGGCGGCCCTCGAGATCCTGGGCTTCGGCCCCTGCTACCACATGTCGACGGTCATCGCGGAGCCGTACCGCGTCCGGCAGTGGCTCGACGTCGGGGAGGGCCGCTCCCGCGACTGGGACACGCTGTTCACCGGCTTCCGGTCGGCGCTCGACTGGCCCGCCTCCGCGTACTGGCGCGAGCTGGCCGGGCACTACCCGGAGGCCAAGGTCGTCCTGACCGTCCGCGACCCCGCCCGCTGGTACGACAGCGTCAGCGAGACCATCTTCCGCAGCGCCCTGGAGGAGCGCCGGCTCCCCCTGCGCCGCCGGGTGACCCGCCGGCTGGTGGCCCGCCGCGCGCCGGACTTCGCCCTCTACCCGCGCATGGCCAGGGCGACCGTCATGGACCGCGTCTTCGGCGGCCGCATCGACGACCGCGACCACGTCCTCGACGTCTACGAACGGCACGCGGCCGAGGTGCGGGCGGCGATCCCGGCGGAACGGCTGCTGGTGTTCGAGGTGCGGGACGGGTGGGAGCCCCTGTGCGCGTTCCTCGGCGTGCCCGTGCCGGAGGCGCCGTTCCCGCAGGTCAACGAGCGGGCCGCGTTCCGCGCGAAACGGCCGCGCCGGCTCCTTCAGCTGATCGTGCGCGGCCGCTGACGGCCCCCGGCTCGCCCGCACGATCGGCCGAGTGTTCCCGAACGCCATCCAGGAAGATCACGAATGCGTAGGGTGGCATGGCATGAACCTGGACCTTTCCGACTACCGCGCCAACCTGGCGTCCGCGTCCCCGGAACGTGCCTGGAAATCCCTGCGCGAGCTCGCGCTCCGCGGACAGGGCGACGCGCTCGCGCTGGCCGCGGAGTTCGCGGAGATCGCCGCTCCGTCGTCCGAGAAGCTGCTCAGGCTGTGGCCCCAGACGCTCGACCCCGACGCCTTCGCCGAGCACCTGCTCGCCCCCGCCTTCGACGACGAGGGCCGTACCGAGCTGGAGCTGCGCCGGCGTGACTCGCTCACCGGGCTGCGCCACCTGACGATCCTGCGGACGCTGGTCCTCGACCACTGCAAGAGCCTCACCGACCTGTCCGAGCTCGCCGCGCTGACCGAGCTGCGCGAGCTCAAGCTGGACGGCTGCGCGGCCGTCAGCGACCTGCGGCCGCTCGCCGGGCTCGTCGGCCTTGAGGTGCTCGAGGTCACCAGCTCCCCCGCGGTGTCCGACGTCTCCCCGCTGCTCGGCCTGCGCAACCTGCGCCGGCTCAGCCTGCGCAGCAGCGGGGTGACCGGTGTCGAGGGGTTCGGCGAGGCGTTCCCGTACCTGGACTGGCTCGGTCTCGACAACTGCCGGTTCATCGAGGACATCCGGCCGCTGTCCGGGCTGCGCCGGCTGACCGAACTGGACGTGAGCCGTACCAAGATCACAAGCATCGACGGCCTGTACGGCCTCGACTCCGTCACCGAGCTGCACATGCACTGCGCCCGCCTGACCAGCCTCGACGGCATCGCCGCCATGCCCGCGCTCGAACGGGCGTATCTCAGCGGCTGCACGAAGCTGAAGAGCCTCGACGGCCTCGGCCACCACCCCCGCCTGACGAACCTCGGCCTGCCCAGCGCGCCGCTCCCCGACCTGCGACCGCTGTCGCGGTTGCCCGCCCTGACCGGGATCACCATCGACAACTTCACCAAGCTCACCTCGCTCGACGGGCTCGAAGGACACCCGTCGATCAGCGAGGTGTACCTGGCCTACACCGACCTCATGACGGACTTCTCCGCGCTCGCGCGCATGCCCGCCCTGCGCACCCTGACCCTGCAGGGGCTGGACCACCTCTCCGACCTCAGCCCGTTCGCGGGGCTGCTGAACCTGGAGGAGCTCTACGTCGCCTGCACCGGCCGCCTGACCACCCTGGACGGGCTCGAGCGCCTGCTCTCCCTGCGCGCCCTGCACCTCTACGACTGCGGCTCGCTGAGCGACCTGGGAGAGGTCGGCGGCTTCCCGTCGCTCAAGGAGGTCACCGTGAGCAGCTGCCCGGCCCTGCCGCCCGACCTCCTGTCCGACCTGCGCGCCCGTGGCCTGCTCAGCGACTGACCTCAGCGACTGAACTCAGCGACTGAACTCGGCGGCGGCTCGGGCCGACGTGGTGATGAGCTCGTCGGCGACCCACCGCGCGACGCCGGCCGGGTAGGGCGCCGACAGTCCGAGGACGATGTGCCGGAAGCCGGCGTCGAGCGCCTCGCCGATCGCGTCCCGGGTGATGTCGGGCTGGTCGTAGGAGACCGGCAGGTGGATCGAGCGGATGATCGAGGCGGGGTCGCGGCCGAGCTCGGTGCAGTAGCGGTCCAGCAGCCGGCTGCGGCGGACGACGTCGTCGATGTCGCCGCCGGGGATGTTCCACAGGTCGGCGTGCTCGGCGGCCACGCGCAGCGTCGGGCCCGAGCGCCCGCCGATGAGGATGGGCGGGTGAGGGCGCTGGACGGGCTTGGGGTTGCAGAACGCCCCGGTTAGCCGGACGTAGGTGCCGTGGAAGTCGAACGGTTCGTCCTCGGTCCACAGCCGCCGGATCACCGTGCACGCCTCCGCGAGGCTGCCCGCGGCGTGCGCGGCGTCGTGGAAGGGCAGGCCGTGCGCGTCGTACTCGCGCCGGGCCGAGG
>NZ_JBSFTC010000278.1:0-14755 GCF_053590415.1 Nonomuraea sp. NPDC003201 | reverse complement strand
TTTTGGATGGAAGGTGAATGCATTAAAGAGGTGGCCATTAGGAAAGTCCCGGGTCGCCGCCCCCCGGCGGCGACCGGCGAGCCGAGCTGCGGGCGGAGCGGGTGATCCTGGCGGCCGGGGCATGGAGCGCCGGGCTGGCCGAGGTGCCGGTCCGGCCGGTCAAGGGGCAGATCATGCGGTTGCGTTCGCCGCAGCCCCTGCTCACCCGGTGCGTCCGCGGCACCGTGCACGGCACGCCGGTCTACCTCGTCCCCCGGGGCGACGGCGAGCTGGTGGTCGGGGCCACGCAGGAGGAGATGGGCTTCGACACCAGGGTGACCGCGGGCGGGCTCTACGAGCTGCTGCGCGACGCCAGGGAGCTGGTGCCGGGCATCACGGAGCTGGAGGTCTCCGACGTGGTGGCCGGGCTGCGGCCGGGCACGCCGGACAACCTGCCGCTCATCGGCCCGAGCGGCACCCCGGGGCTGGCGCTGGCCACCGGCCATCACCGGGGCGGCGTGCTCCTGGCGCCGCTCACGGCGGACATCCTGCTGGGCGAGGAGGGCGAGCTCGCAGCCATGTGCTCGCCCGGGAGATTTCGGGATATTTCATGATTGTGATGATCAACGGGGCCTCGCACGAGGTGGCCGACGGCACGACCGTGGCGCAGGCCGTACGCACACTGACCACGGCCACCACCGGAGTGGCCGTGGCCGTCAACGACGAGGTGGTCACGCGGAGCTCGTGGGAGACGACGGCGCTCAGCGACCGTGACCGGGTGGAGGTTCTGACGGCGGTGCAAGGTGGATGATCTGATCATCGCCGGGGAGAGCTTCTCCTCCCGGCTCATCATGGGCACCGGCGGCGCTCCCTCGCTGGACGTGCTCGACCAGGCGCTGGCCGCGTCCGGCACCGAGCTGACCACGGTGGCGATCCGGCGGCTCGACCCGAGCGCCCGCGGTTCGGTCCTGGACGTGCTGCGCAAGCGGGACATCAAGGTGCTCCCCAACACCGCGGGCTGCTTCACGGCGGGCGAGGCCGTGCTGACGGCGCGGCTGGCCAGGGAGGCCCTCGGCACGAACTGGATCAAGGTCGAGGTCATCTCCGACGAGCGGACCCTGCTGCCCGACCCGATCGAGACGTTCGACGCGGCCGAGCGGCTGGTGGCCGACGGGTTCGTGGTACTGCCGTACATCGGGGACGATCCGGCGCTGGCGCGGCGGCTGGAGCAGGCGGGCTGCTCGGCCGTCATGCCGCTGGGCGGGCCGATCGGCTCGGGGCTCGGCATTCGCAACCCGCACAGCATCGAGCTGATCGTGGAGGCCGTGTCCGTGCCGGTGGTGCTCGACGCGGGCATCGGCACGGCCAGCGACGCCGCGCTGGCGATGGAGCTGGGCTGCGCCGCCGTGATGCTGGCCACGGCGGTCACCAGGGCGCAGCGGCCCGATCTCATGGCGGTCGCCATGAAGCAGGCCGTGGAGGCCGGACGGCTGGCGCGGCTGGCGGGCCGCATCCCGCGCAGGCGCTACGCCGAGGCCTCCTCACCGATGACTCCCTGACCGGAGCGCCGATGACCCCCTCCCCCGGGTGCCGGTGGCTCGCCGACCCGAGTGACGCGTGGGGAGCTGGGACGTTCCAACGGGAACGTCTCAGCATCGGTTTCGGGCGGCGAGGCCCTCCCAGTGGCAAAACGCCCGTAAACTCAGCGGGGTGGATACGACGACTGCGGACCCCCTGGTCGGGCGGCTCCTCGATGGGCGCTACCGCATCGAGAGCCGGATCGCCCGGGGCGGTATGGCGACCGTCTACCTCGCGCTGGACGTCCGCCTGGACCGGACGGTGGCGCTGAAGGTCATGCACGGCTCGCTGGCCGAGGACCCCGCGTTCGTGCGCAGGTTCATCGGCGAGGCCAAGTCGGTTGCCCGCCTCTCACACCCCAACGTGGTGCACGTCTTCGACCAGGGCACGGACAACGACGTCGTCTACCTGTCGATGGAGTACGTGCCCGGCAAGACGCTGCGCGACATCCTGCGCGAGCGCGGCAGGCTGCCCGCCCGCGAGGCGCTCGAGATCATGATCCCGGTGCTCGCCGCCCTCGGCGCGGCCCACCAGGCCGGGATGGTCCACCGCGACGTGAAGCCGGAAAACGTCCTGATGACCGACGACGGCCGGGTCAAGGTCGTCGACTTCGGCCTGGCCCGGGCCATCGAGGCCACCAACCAGACCCGCACCGGCGTGATGATCGGCACCATCGGCTACATGGCGCCCGAGCAGGTCACCACCGGCGCCGCCGACGTGCGCAGCGACGTCTACGCCGCGGGCATCATGCTGTTCGAGCTGGTCACCGGCCAGCAGCCGTACGACGGCGCGACGCCCATGTCGGTGGCCTACCGGCACGTCCACGACACCGTGCCCGCGCCGTCCTCGGTGTTCGCCGACGTGCCGCCGCTGATCGACACGCTGGTGACCCAGGCCACGGCCCGCGAGCCGGACCAGCGCCCCGCCGACGCGACCGCGATGCTCGTGGCCGCCGTCGACGCGCACCGGATGCTGCCGCGCCTGACCAACCCGCCGGCCTCCCACGCCCGGACGCAGGTCTTCAACGCCTCCGGCGCCGCCTCGATGCCCCAGCCCGCCCCCGCCCACACCTTGATCCAGCCGCGGGCGGAGGTGCCGCCGCAGCGGCAGCGGGCGGGGTTCAAGCCCAACTGGTTCCTGGTGCTGCTCGCCGGGGTGATGGTGGTCGCGGTCGGGCTGACCGGCTGGTACTTCGCGCAGCCCGAGATGGTCACCGTCCCCGACCTGGTCGGCAAGAACCTGGCGCTGGCCAAGAGCAGCGCCGCCGCGGCCGGTTTCAAGGTCCAGGAGGCCGACGGCGTCAACAACGAGAAGATGGCCGCGGGCCTGGTCCTCAGCACCGACCCGGCGGCCGCCACCGAGGTGGAGAAGGGCACCACGATCACGCTGGTCCCCTCGCTCGGGCCCAAGCGCGTCGCCGTGCCCAACACGGAGGGCATGACCGGCGACCAGGCCCGGGCCAAGATCGCCGATGCCGGGCTGACCGTGGGCGTCGTCAAGCGGCTGGCCAACCAGGAGGTCGAGCGCGACAAGGTCATCCGCACCTCGCCGCAGGTCGGCGAGAAGGTGCGGGAGGGCGCCAAGGTCGACATCTACGTCAGCGCCGGCATGGTGATGCCCGACGTCAACAGCATGCCCAAGGACGAGGCCGCCCAATATCTCGGCGGTCTGGGCTTCCAGGTGCAGGTCAACGAGGTCGACGACGACGCCGAGCCGTGCACGGTCATCGCGCAGACGCCCAAGGCGAAGTCCGAGGTGGACAAGGGCGCGCAGGTCATGGTCACGGTGGCCCGGTGCCAGACGGACTTCTGGGACTGGTTCAACGGCGACAGGGACGACGAGGCCCGCGACGACCAGCAGTTCGCCCTGGTGCCGGCGGTGATCGGCAAGGAGGTCCGGGACGCCAAGGCGGAGTTAGAGGCGCTGGGGTTCAAGGTGCGGGTGCAGCGGCTGGGCAACCGCGGGGTGGTCCAGTTCCAGCGGCCGTTGCCCAACAGCGAGCGGCCGCAGGGGGCCACGGTCGTCCTCTGGCAGTGAGGTCACTTAGGCGACACGCGGGCGATCGCCGGACACCGGAACGCCCGCGCCGCCGGCAGAGAGCCGTCGCAGGGGTGAGGCGGCGCTGAGGCTTGGGCGGCCGCCACGGCCTGGGGTTGGCGAGGCGGACGCGGGGTGGTCAGGGCGTGGCGAGGTGGCCGTGGAGGCGGACGCGGGCCAGGCCGCCGTCCGGGTAGATGTCCACCCGCACGTGCGTGACCGGGTCAGGGTGGGCCAGGCGGAAGCGGTGCGGGGTGTCGGGCTGCAGGCGCGTCCTCGGGAGGAGCTCCACCTCCCGGTCACCGTCCAGGCCCGTCAGCGAGACCGCGCCCGGCGCGTTGAACAGCAGGTTCGTGGTGTCGATCTCGGCCAGACCGATCACGCCGCGCCCGGCCAGCCGGATGACCAGCCAGTCGTTCCCGTCGCCGCGGCGGCGGGCGGTCTCCCAGCCCTCCGCCTGGTGGCGGGCCAGGCCGGGGGCGATGGCGTTGTTGGGGGCCGAGTAGAACTCGTCGGAGCAGGCGGTGACCAGGGCGCCGTTCGCGAGCGCGGCCAGGTCGAGGCCGAGCCCGTCGTACACGGACAGGTCGGGCCGGGCCTCCCCGTGCACCCGGAGGCGGGCGACGCCGCCGTCGGGGAAGATGCTCAGCCGCACGTGGGTGAACCGGCGCTCGTCGGTGACGGCGAAGTGGTGCTCGCTGTCGCCGGTGAGCTCGGCCCGGGGCACGATCTCCGTCCACGGAGCGGCCTCGAGCTCGGCCGGGGAGGGGTGGCCCTCGACCGAGGCCGCCTCGACGCGGGCGTGGGGCGGGTAGTTGCCCTTGAACCAGGCCGTGTCGATCACCACGCCGCGGATCACGCCGGGGATGCCGAGCCGTACCAGGGCCCAGTCGTGGCCGGGCGAGCGGCGGCGGCGGGTCTCCCACCCGTCGTAGACCTGCCCCTTGCTCCCGAACGTCTCCGCCTGGAAGCCGGGCCGCCCCGGCCGGATCAGGCTCTCCTTCTCGGCGAACGACTCGTCGCTGGCCGCCACGACCGAGCCGCCGAGCGTGCGCAGGGCGAGGTCCGGCAGGGTGCTGAAGCCTGGCAAATCTACTGCTCTCCCAACAGGAATCGTCCGTGCGGCACGTCGTCCACGGGCCGCCCGCGCAGCCAGGTGGTCAGTACGGCGCCCTTGAGCACCCGGCCGTGGTACGGGGTGACCGGGTTCTTGTGGTGCAGGCGCGCCGCGTCCACGGGATTGTCGGCGGCCGGATCGAAGGCCACCAAATCGGCATCATTACCGGGCTTTATCCCGCCTTTTCCGGAAATATCGGCCATCGCCGCCGGATTGGCCGACATCCAGCGCACCACGTCCCCCAGCCCGTACCCCCTCCGCGACGCCTCCGTCCAGACCGCGGGCAGCCCGAGCTGGAGCGAGGCGATGCCGCCCCAGGCGGCGGCGAAGTCGGGCACCTTGAGGTCGGCCGGCGAGGGCGAGTGGTCGGACACGACGCAGCTCAGCACGCCCCTGGCCAGGCCGTCCCACAGCAGGTCGCGGTTGGCCTCGGAGCGGATGGGCGGGCAGCACTTGTACGCGGTCGCCCCCTCGGGCACCTGCTCGGCCGCCAGCGTCAGGTAGTGGGGACACGTCTCCGCGGTGACCGCCACGCCCTCGGCCCGGGCCGACTCCAGCACCTCCAGGCAGGAGGCGCTGGAGACGTGCAGGATGTGCACCCGGGCGCCGGTCCGCGCCGCCAGCCCCACCACCCGCGCGACGGCGCTGCGCTCCGACTCCCCCGGCCGCGACTCCAGGAACTCCCGGTACGTCGGCCCGGCCGGCTCCCCGAGCAGCGCCGGGTCCTCGGCGTGCACCACCATCACCCCGCCGACCGCGGCCACCTCGGTCAGCGCCTCCCGCAGCTCGGAGTCGCCGAGCGGCGGGAACTCCTCCACCCCCGACGGCGACATGAAGCACTTGAACCCGAAGACCCCGCGTTCGCGCAGGGGCGCGAGGTCCTTGACGTTGCCCGGCACGGCCCCGCCCCAGAAGCCCACGTCCACGTGGCACTGCCCCTCCGCGGCCCGCAGCTTGGCCTCGAAGGCGGCCACGTTCACGGTGGGCGGGAGGGAGTTGAGCGGCATGTCGAGGATCGTGGTGACGCCTCCGGCGGCGGCCGCCCTGGTCGCCGAGCCGAACCCCTCCCAGTGCGTCCGCCCCGGTTCGTTGACGTGCACGTGGGTGTCGACCAGGCCGGGGAGCAGGGCCAGGTCGCGCAGGTCGATGTCCTCGGCGGCGTCGAGCGGGGCGGTGTAGTCGTACAGGCCCGCGATCTTCTCGCCCCGCACGGCCACCGCAGCCGCCCGCTCCCCCTCGGGGGTGACGGTGCGGCGGGATCGGATCACCAGATCGATCATCTAGTCCCCTTGGAGATGGACGGCGGCCAGCCGCGCGGCCAGGCGCTCGAGCAGGGGCCCGGCCTCGGCCATGCAGCGCTCGGGGTCGGGTTCGAGGTCGGTGAGGGCGTAGGCGGCCTCGATGCCGGCGGCCCGCAGCTCGTCGTCGGTGAGCGTACGGCGCCCGCAGACGGCCACCACGGGGACGCCCGCCTCGGCCGCGGCCCGCGCCACCCCGACCGGGGCCTTGCCGCGCAGGGACTGCTCGTCCAGCGATCCCTCGCCGGTGATCACCAGCCGCGCGTCCTTGACCAGCTCGCCGAACCCGAGCAGGTCGAGCAGGTAGCCGATGCCGGGCCGGATCTCGGCGTGCAGGAACGCCAGCGCGGCGAACCCCACCCCGCCGGCCGCCCCCGCCCCCGGCGCGCCCGCCACGCCCATCGCGCGCGGCGTGTCGTCGTGCTCGACCGCGCCCATCAGCCCGTGGGTGGCGGTCGCGACGGCGGCCAGCCGGGTCAGCCCGGCCTCCAGCGTCTTGACGTCGTCCGGGGTGGCGCCCTTCTGGGGCCCGTAGACGGCGGCGGCGCCGTGCGGGCCGAGGAGCGGGTTGTCCACGTCGCTGGCCACCACGAACTCCACGCCGGAGACGTCCACGAACCCCGACAGGTCGATCCGGGCGAGCTCCTTCAGCGCGGCCCCGCCCCGGGGGAGGTCGCCGCCGTCGGCGTCCAGCAGGCGCGCGCCGAGCGCCTGCGCCATGCCCGCTCCCCCGTCGGTGCAGGCGCTCCCGCCCAGCCCCAGGACCACGCGCTTGGCGCCCCGGCGCACGGCGTCCGCGATCAGCTCGCCCGTGCCGTGGCTGGTGGCGGTCAGCGGCTCGTGCCCGCCGGGGAGGCGGCGCAGCCCCGACGCCTCCGCCAGCTCCACCACCGCCGTCGCGTCGGCGTCCTGCCAGGCGTACGAGGCGGAGATCCGCTCGCCGGTGGGCCCGGTGACCTCGATCGTGACCCGGCTGAACCCGCCGGCCACGGCCGCGTCCACGGTGCCGTCGCCCCCGTCGGCCACCGGCAGCTCCACCGTGGGCACGCCGAGCCCGGCCGAGACCCGGGCGGCCACCTCGGCCGCCGTCAGCGATCCCTTGAACTTGTCGGGGGCGACCAGAACCTGCTGAACCACTACGAACCCCTACAGGATGGTGAACAATGTCCTGACACGCCTTCCTGCCCGGTGCGAGCGGGCAGGAAGGCGTGACCCATCATCTTGACACTGGTGTGTTCCAAGGAACCACACCGGTACGCCGGCGGCCAGGACGACCGCACGGTGCTGGTGATGCCGTACGGCATTAACCTGATCGTCCCGAATCGTTCCCCTGATGGCTTGGCGGGTACGGGAAGCTGATGCGAGGCGAAAACGACGAGGCGGTGGGCGTGAAGCAGGTTGCCCTTCCGGACACGGAGCAGGTTCGCTTGCTGGATTCGACGCCGGGCCTGATCGTGGACGACAGTGACGATGACGATCCGGTACTGCTGCGGCCTGACGGCAGCCCGTTCGACACCTGGCGCGAGCACTATCCGTATCCCGAGCGAATGCAGCGGCAGGAGTACGACCGCGTCAAGCGGCTGCTGCAGATCGAGTTGCTCAAGCTGCAGTACTGGGTCAAGGCGAACGGGGAGCGGCTGGTCATCCTGTTCGAGGGCCGGGACGCGGCGGGCAAGGGCGGCACCATCAAGCGGTTCATGGAGCACCTCAACCCCCGCGGCGCCACGGTGGTCGCGTTGGAGAAGCCGTCGGAGCGCGAACGCACCCAGTGGTACTTCCAGCGCTACATCGCCCACCTGCCCGCCGCCGGGGAGATCGTCCTGTTCGACCGCTCCTGGTACAACCGTGCCGGGGTCGAGCGCGTGATGGGCTTCTGCACCGAGGCCCAGTGCCGCGAGTTCATGCAGCAGGCGCCGCAGTTCGAGGGGGCCCTGGTACGCGACGGCATCCGTCTGATCAAGCTCTGGTTCTCGGTGACCCGCTCCGAGCAGCGCACCCGCTTCATCATCCGCCAGGTCGACCCCGTGAGGCAGTGGAAGTTGTCGCCGATGGACCTGGCCTCGCTCGACAGGTGGGACGACTACACCGTCGCCAAGGAGGAGATGTTCCTCCACACCGACATCGCCGAGGCTCCCTGGACGGTCATCAAGAGCAACGACAAGAAGCGCGGCCGGGTGGAGGCCATGCGTCACGTGCTGAGCCTGTTCCACTACGACAACAAGGACTACGAGGTGGTCGGCACCCCGGACCCGCTCATCGTCGGGTCGGCGGCCGACATCTTCGAGGAGGACCACACCGGCCTGCCCGCCTGACCGACGGGCGTCGCGGCCGGTTCTTCGACGCGGATGCGCCAGGTGACCCGGAAAGGTCAGGAGACCGTGCGGATGAACTCCTCCAGCGAGTAGCGGCCGTCCTGGTCTGAGTCGGCGGCCTGGCTCATCGCCCCCAGCGCCTCCGCCGGGAGATCCGGGAAGTGCCGCGTCAGCTCGGCCTCGCTGATGTAGCCGTCGCCGTCTGTGTCGATCGACGCGAAAGTGCTCTTGAGCTGCGCCAGCCGCTCGTCGGGGAGTTCCTCGGGCACGGGATCGCCTTCCTGCTCGTTCGGGACATTCCCACCCTAGTCTCCCGGTCAGTGGAGCTCCTTGGCGGCGGTCAGGCCACGTTCGTCCGCCAGCCGCATCAGCCGGCGGTGGGCCTCGGCGCCTGCGCGCCCGGCGGCGTCCTGGGAGACGGTCCGCAGCTCGCCGTCCTCGACCACGACCCGGCCGCCGACCAGCACGCGCGCGAGCGGCGGCGGGGGGCCGAAGACGAGCGCGCAGACCGGGTCGGCCACCGCCGAGGTGAAGGGGCCGTCGACGCGCCACAGGGCGAGGTCGGCCAGCTTGCCGGGTTCGAGGGTGCCGAGTTCGTGCTCGCGACCGAGGTTGCGGGCCCCGCCGAGCGTGGCGATCTCGAGGGCCTGGCGGGCCGTGAGCGCCTGGGGGCCGTACCTGGCGCGCTGGAACAGCAGGGCCTGCCGCAGCTCTCCCACGAGCGGCGTCAGCTCGGAGGAGGCGCTGCCGTCCACGCCGAGGCCCACGTTCGCGCCGCGGCGCAGCATCTCGGAGACGCGGGCGATGCCGGCGCCGAGCCGGCCGTTCGACGAGGGGCAGTGCGCCGAGCCCGTGCCGGTGGCGGCGAGCTTGCCGATGTCGTCGTCACTCAGGTGTACGGAGTGCGCGAACCACACGTCGGGCCCCAGCCAGCCCAGCTTCTCCATGTAGTCCACGGGGCGGACCCCGAACTGGGCCAGGCAGTGCTCGTCCTCGTCCGAGGTCTCGGCGACGTGCGTGTGCAGGCGTACGCCCTTGGCCCTGGCCAGGGCTGCGGACTCGGTCATCAGCTCGGCGCTGGAGGAGAACGGCGAGCACGGCGCGACCGCGATCCGCAGCATCGAGGAGAACGACGGGTCGTGGTAGGCGTCCACGGCCTCCGACGTGGCGGCCAGGATCTCGTCCAGCTCCTCGACCACGACGTCCGGCGGCAGCCCGCCCTGCGACTCGCCCCGGTCCATCGAGCCGCGGGCGGGGTGGAAGCGGATGCCCACCTCGCGGGCGGCCTCGATCTCGGCCGCGAACAGGTCGCCCCTGCCCTTGGGGAAGATGTAGTGGTGGTCGCTGGAGGTGGTGCAGCCCGACAGCGCCAGCCAGCCGAGGCCCGCCGTGGCCGCCCCGTTGACCACTTCGGCGTCCATGGCGGCCCACACCCGGTAGAGCGCGACCAGCCACTCGAACAGCGTCGCGTCCTGGGCCAGGCCCTGCGAGGCCCACTGGTAGAGGTGGTGGTGGGTGTTGACGAGGCCGGGGGTGGCCAGGCAGCCGGTGCCGTCGATCCTGGCAGCGCCGGGCCCCGTGCCCGGAGCAGCGGGCGCGGGCCCGGGGCCGAGCTCCGCGATCCGGTCCCCCTCGATCCTGATATATCCGGATTGGATCTCCGGGCCGGCGACCGGCGCGATGTGGACGTTCTCGATGAGCAGGCTCACTCGGCGGCCGCCTTCCGCGACGCGGCCAGCCGTACCGCTTCGATGATCTTCTCGTAGCCCGTGCACCGGCACAGGTTCCCGGCCAGCGCCTCCCTGATCTCCGCGTCGGAGGGCCGCTCCACCCGCGCGATCAGGTCGTGCGCCTGCACCAGCAGCCCCGGCGTGCAGAACCCGCACTGCACGGCCCCGCACTCCACGAACGCCTGCTGGACCGGGTCGAGCCGGTCCTCCTCGGCCAGCCCTTCGACGGTGCGCACCTGGCGCCCCTCGGCCTGCCCGGCGGCGACCAGGCAGGAGCAGACCGGCACGCCGTCGAGATAGACCGTGCAGGATCCGCATTCGCCCTGCTCGCAGGCGTTCTTGGAGCCGGGGAGCCCGACGCGCTCGCGCAGCACGTACAGGAGGCTCTCGCCTTCCCAGACGTCGTCGGCGATCTCTTCCCGGCCGTTGACGGTGAAGGTGACGCGCATCAGGCGGCCCTCTTTCCCAGATGGTCGTTCCAGGCCCAGGCCAGCGTGCGGCGGGCCATCACGCCGATGGCGTGCACCCGGTAGGCGGCCTTGCCCCGTACGTCGTCGATCGGCGCCGCGGCCGCCGCGCACAGCTCGCCGAATCGCCTGGTCAGCGCCGGATCGAGCGGCGCCGTCCAGTCTAGTTCGCGGGCCAGCAGCTCTTCCGCCTCCAGCGCCCGGCGCGGCGTGGGCGCCGCGGAGCCGATCCCCGTGCCGACCCGCCGCTCGTCCGGGTGCAGCGCGATCGCGAACGAGCACACCGCGATCACCATGGCGTTGCGCGTGCCGACCTTGGAGAAGTATTGAGGGCCGGTCGCGGGCCTGACGTGCACGGCCCTGATCAGCTCGTCCGGCTCCAGCGCGCTGCGCTTGACCCCCAGGTAGAAGTCGTCGGCCGGGATCATCCTGACGCCGCGCTCGCGCGACTCCGCCTCGACCACCGCGCCGGCCGCCAGCAGCGGCGGGTGGCTGTCACCGGCGGGCGAGGCCGCGCCGAGGTTGCCGCCGACGGAGCCGCGGTTGCGGATCTGCGGCGAGCCGACTGTGCGCGCTGCCTGGGCGAGCCCCGGCAGCGGCCCGGCCAGCTCGTCGATGATCCGCGCGTACGGCACCGCGGCCCCGAGCCGGCACATGCCGCCCACCATGGCCCACTCCCGCAGCCCGGCCACCTGGTTGAGGTCGAGCAGCGCGGTGGGCCTGCGCACGTCCATGTTGATCTCCACCATCACATCGGTGCCGCCCTGGATGGGCACCGCGTCGGGCCGGTCCGCCTTGGCGGCCAGCGCCTCCTCCCACGTCGTGGGTCGCAAGAAGTCCATGTCAGCTGCTCGTCTCCTACTCCCAGGCGAATCCGGCGCCGGGTGCGTCCTCCCGCAACACGCTGCCCTCGATCAGGCCGTAAGGGCGGTCGGCGGCGTGGAAGACCTCGTTCTCGTTGGCCAGGCCGAACGGCGACAGGTCCACGGCGAAGTGGTGCCTGTTCGGCATCGCGAGCCGGATCTCGCAGATCTCGGGACAGGTGTTCAGGGCGCGCTCGCCCATGGCGTAAAGGGTCTGCTGGAGCGACAGGCTGTGGGTGTCGGCGAACGCGTCCAGCAGGCACTGCCGCACCTGCTCGTACGACTTGCCGTACGCGGACGTGTCCCCAGCGTGCCGCCAGCGCGCGGCGACGGCGGTGGCCAGGACGCGGTCGGTGGTGGGCGGCAGCGTGGTGTACTCGTCCACGATGTAGCCGTGGAACTCCGAGCCGGTCGTGTTCATCAGCACCAGGTCCTTGAGCCCGGACACCACGGTGGAGCGGCCGTCCCGGTCGTAGTGGACGACGCACGTGCGCACCTCGCCGCCGTCGCGGACGAACGAGTGCGGCCCGCGGCGGGTCCACGCGTACTCGTCGATCTCGACCCTGGCGTGGTGGACGGTCGGCTGCGCCCGCACGAAATGCCTGGCCAGCAGGAGGGCGAACTCCTCGATCTGGCCGACGCCGTGCTTCTTGGCCAGCGCGTACGCGGTGTTCTTCTGCGTGTCGGTGGGCAGGACGGCGGCGTTGTCGCCGGTCAGGTGGACGGCCTCCATGTCGCCGGAGAGCGAGGTGCTGACGTTGAGGTCCTTGACATGGTGGACGGGGCCGTCCCTGACCACGCGGACGAGCCTGGTCTCCGCCTTGCCGTAGCGGTTGGGTCCGAGCCTGATGGACATCTAGCTCCCTCGGTAGGTGGAGTAGGCGTACGGGCTGAGCAGCAGGGGCACGTGGTAGTGCCGTTCGGGGTCGGCGACGGTGAAGGTGACGACGACCTCGGGGTAGAACGTCTCCTCCAGGTAGGCCCCGGTGTCGAAGACGACCCGGTGGACGCCGGCTCCCGGGTTCCAGCCCTTGATGCGCCCGTCGTCGTCGGTGCGCCCCTCGGCCACCACCCGGCCCTCGTGCTCCAGGCGGACGTGGACGCCCCGCGCGGGCAGCCCGGTGACCGCGTTCAGCACGTGCGTCGAGAAGCTCATGTCCCCTCCTTCATGAGCTTGCGCAGCCGCAGCGCGGTGATCGCGGCCAGCTCGCCCCGCACGGCCGCCCGCTCGCTCTCCTCGTCGTTGCCCAGCCGCTCGCGTAGCCTGGCCAGCATCTGGGCCCCGGTGAGCCCGGTGGCGCAGACCAGGTAGACGTGCCCGAACCGGTCCTCGTACGCCTTGTTGCCCGCGGCCAGCGCCTGGCGCGCCGCCTCCTCCACGCCGGACTGCTCCTGGCGCGACCACGACGCCTCCCTGGCCTCGCCCGCCGCCCGCTCCCCGATCCTCGGGTGCGCCTGGAGCGCCTCCATCACCTCGTCCCACCCCAGGTCCCGGACGGCCGCCTCGGCGGTCGCGACGAGCTCGTCGACGTCGTCGTACGGCCGCAGCGCCGCCACCTTCGCGGCGAAGGCGTGCGAGGCGCAGCAGGCCAGCAGCTCCTCCTCGGCGCCGGCCGGGGAGCCGGCGTTGAAGTCGCTCAGCGTGTCGGGCATGTCAGAAGTACACACACCCGCTTCGTGCCCGGTCCATCCGCGAGAACTCCGAACCGGCCGCCCTCGCGGCCAGGACTTTTCGTGTCATCATCCAACCGGCGGGCCGACGCGCCCGGTCGGCGCCGGCCCCCGGGATGTCGGGGCGTGCGCCTACACTGAGACCCATCATGACCCCAACATCCCTGATCGGCGGGCACGTGCTCGTCGCGGGCGGCCTCGCGACGGGCGGCCTGGCATACATGGCCGAGATCGGCGCCGAGATGATCCAGGTCTTCGTGACCAACCCGCGCGCCTGGGCGCTCGCCGAAGGCAAGCCCGCCGAGGACGCCAAGCTGGCCGAGTCGGGCGTCGAGGCGTTCGTCCACGTTCCCTATCTCGCCAACTTCGGCTCGCCCAGCCCGGAGACCCTGGCCAACTCCATCGCGCTGGTGCGCCACACGCTGCGGCGCGGCGCCGAGATCGGCGCCAAGGGTGTCGTGGTGCACACGGGCTCGGCGGTCACCCAGTCGCGCGACGACGCGCTGCGCCAGGTGCGCGAAAACCTGCTGCCGCTGCTGGAGGAGATCCCCGACGGCGGCCCCGACCTGCTGCTGGAGCCGATGGCGGGGCAGGGCGCCATGCTCTGCGCCACCGTCCAGGACATCGAGCCCTACCTGGCCGCGCTCGACTGGCATCCGCGCGTCGGCATCTGCCTCGACACCTGCCACGCCTTCGCCGCCGGCCACGACCTCGCGGCGCCGGGCGGGGTGAAGGAGACGTTCGACGCCCTGCACGAGATCGCCCCCGGGCGGCTCAAGCTGATCCACGCCAACGACTCCAAGGACGTGTGCGGCGCCAAGAAGGACCGGCACGAGAACATCGGGGCCGGCCACATCGGCGCGCAGCCGTTCGCCGACCTCATGCGCCACCCGGCCGTGGCGGGGGTGCCGATCTGCATCGAGACGCCGGGCAAGGCGCCCAAGCACGCCGAGGACATCGCCCTGCTGAAGAAGCTCCGCGACTCCTGACCCGGCCGGCTCGTCGTGAAAGGGGCGCCTGCTCGCGCGATCCGGCCGCCCCCGAAGGGCCGAATCGCGGGGCCGGCTGAGGGCCTCAGCAGGCGCCCCTTCACCTGACCGGCGTGGCGGGCCCCACCCCCGGATGGGGGCCCGGCAGCCGTGGTGACCTGGGCGGTCACCGGTGAAGCCGGCGCATCAGGCCTGTTGTGAGCCCCCCGGCTCGTCCCCCCCGATGCGCCGGAGTGGCTTTCGTTGCCGAAACACTACGGTCGCGATCTTGCGGGCGATACCCTGTTTTCGGACAGCTCGTTGAACGGTCCGTAGTCATCGCTATACGGAGAGTGCTGTTACGATGAGCGGTCGCCGTGCTGCGACGAGCGGTAGTCCCGTGGGCCCGCGAGATGCTCGGGCAGGTGCATCCTGGCCATCATCCGCCCCACCCCGCGCGGCATCCGACCCGGTGTGACCAGGGAAATCATTACCATCGCGGCGAACGCGACCGGCACCGCCACCGGCGCGGGGTTGGACGTGAGCACGCCCATCTTCACGCCCGCCTGCTCCTCGACCACCAGCACCGCCGTCACGCCCCCGCCGAGCGCGAACCCGGCCGCCACCCCCGCGTCCGTCATCGCCTTCCAGGATGAGATCTCGCCGCTCACCCACGAGAACGCCCCCGCGCCCGCCTCGGAGAAGCCGACACAGGAGGTTGCGAACGAGAACGAT
>NZ_JBSFTC010000277.1:0-14796 GCF_053590415.1 Nonomuraea sp. NPDC003201 | reverse complement strand
CACGCCGCGGGAGCAGCGGGCCGGTCGGGTGCGCGAGGCGGCGGGCGCCGCCGGGCTGCCGGTGACCGACGAGTTCCTGCGCCGTTTTCCCGGCCAGCTCTCAGGCGGTCAGCGGCAACGCGTGTCCATCGCCCGGGCGCTCGCGGCCGAGCCCACCCTCCTGATCGCCGACGAGGCCACCTCGATGCTGGACGTGTCCACCCGCGCCGGCATCGCCACCACTCTGCGCACTCTGGCCGTCGATCGGGCGCTCGCCGTGCTGTTCGTCACCCACGACCTGGGCGAGGCGGTGCAGTCGTGCGACCGGATCGTGGTGCTGCGCAACGGAACGGTGGTCGAGCACGGGCTCTCCGCGGACCTCGCCCGCGCGCCCTCCCACTCCTACACGGCACAACTCCTCGAAGCAGCACTGACGAACAAGGACGGATAAAGAGTGACGGACGTCTTCGCGCGGCTCGAATCCTTCGGCGACCGCTTCCGCCTCCAGCGCGGGCTCACGCCGGGAGACGACTGGATCGGCTGCGATCGGCTGCTGGACCCGTGGTCCGACGAGCTGAAGCGCGTGCTCGACGCCGAGCGCCGGGCCAGCGGCCAGGTCTCCGACCATGCGACCGCGCTGACCGTGATGGCGGTCTACGCCGGAACCGTGACCGCGGCCGCCGTGCTGGCCTGGGCCGTCGAGGGCACGGTGATCGACATGCGTCCGCACAACGTCGCCATCCGGCTCTCTCCCCATCACGGCTTCGAGGCAGTCGGGCTGCGCGAACCAGCGGTCACGCGGGCGCCCGTGGAGCAGCTGGTCGCATGGGTGCTGGACGAGCACCTGCTGCCTCTGGCGCGGGCCATGCGCGTACGCACCCGAGCCAGCCTGCGGCAACTCTACGGCGGCGTGGCCCATGGGTGCGCGGCGGCCTTCTGCATCGCGAGCCGGCGAGGAGGCGACGTCGACCAGTTGGAAACCGCGTACAGGACCTTCCTGGCCGCGGCCACCGGAGATCCGGAACCTTTGGGCACGGTCATCCGGCTCAAGGAGGGCGATCGGGAAGGGCTCTTCTACCTGCGCAACAACTGCTGTCTCTACTACACCTCGGCCGAGCAGGTGAAGTGCTCCAGCTGCTGCCTGAACTCCGTCGACGATCGCATCGCGAACTACCGGCGAGTGCTGACCGACGGCGTCGTACCGCACTAACAGACAAGCCGTCCAAAAGGCATTGACCACCTCGCGTCGGTGAATTAAAACCAATTCACCGACTCTTTCTGATGCCATGCGAATCAAACCCGTGCGCCCGGAGCGGCGCGGACGACGGCGGCTGGGCACCGAGAACCCCGAGGTCCAGCGGCGATTACTCCATGCCGCCGGCGAGATCATCGCCGCCGACGGCTGGCCGGCCCTGCGCATCGACGACCTCGTCCGGCGAGCGGGGCTGTCGGTCGGCACCTTCTACCTGTACTTCGACAACAAGGCCGATCTCTTCGTCCAGCTCGTCATCCAGCACACCGAAAGGCTCCGGGCGCGGCTGCGCGAAGCCCACGCCAGCGAAGGCCCCGCCGCGGAGCGGCTGGACAGGGCCCTGGACGCCTACCTCGACTTCGTCACCGAGACCGGCCCGGGATTCCTGCACTTCAGGAACGCCGGCAACATCGAGACCACCGTCGGCCCGCTGTCCACCTGGGCCTTCGCACAGCATGCGGACGACCTGCGCCCCCTACTGGAGACGGCCATGGGCGAAGGAGCGATCCGCGAAGAGGATCCCAGCCTGCTCGCGCAGGCCGTACTCGCCCTGAACCAGCACATCGCGGCCTTCTGGCTGGAGCACCCCGACCAGTATTCCCGACAGCGGATCAAGCAGTTCCTCTCCGATTTCGTCACCTACGGCCTGAACAGCGACCGCTGAGCAGGCAAGTTCTTCCGGCTGGAAGAAGGGAGACGCACATGCGCAACCGCACCCTCGTCATGCTGGTCGCAACGCTCCTCCTGGTGGTGATGTCCGCGCCCGTCAGGGCCTCCGCCGCGGCGTACGAACCGCCCGCGTGGAATCCACCTGCGGGCCAGAATGTCACGACGGTCCGCTGGGGACCGATCACCATCCCCGGCATGACGGGCGAGGAACCCGGCGAGGTCAAGAACGAGATCGCACTCGACGGCAGCTGCAGCCCGCTCATCGGCCTCATCACCAGCTGCCGCAGCATGAAGATCCAAAAACCGTGCGAGAACTGCTACATCACCGGCATCATGCCCGACCTCGTCTTCGTCGGCACCGACACGGGCGTCAACATGGATACCGGCGGCATGCTGCACCACGTCGTCAACGTCAACTTCAGCCGCTGGGACGTCACCTGCCCGCCGGGCTTCGGAGACGTGATCAACCAGCTCGGCCTGCTCCAAGGTGGCAACGAACGCTTCTTCGCGGCAGGCAACGAGCGCACGCTCAACACCCTCTACACCACGGGCAACAACGGCTACTACGTCAAAACCGGCGACAAATGGGGCCTCATCTATGACCTCATGAACATGACCGAGCAGCCGATCACCGTCGAGTTCAAGTACACCTTCAGCTGGGTCCAGAGCGCCACCAGGGTGGACCCGGTCTGGCTCGACATCGACCAGTGCGGCGACTCCGAGCGGTCCGTCCCCGCCGGATACTCCGACTCCCACTGGACCACGACCGTCCCCCGCGGCGGCACCCTCGTGGCGGTCGGCGGCCACGCCCACGACCGCAGCATCAGCGTGTCCCTCCAGAACGTGACCAAGAACCGCTACTCCTGCACCTCCGTGGCCGGATACGCGCCCGACTCCATGTACCTGCCCGCCGGCCCGGGAGCCGGGACCGACGGGCACCCGGCCGACCCCAACACCGTCACCTCCGACGGCCATCCGAACGCGCCGCTCATGGCGTACATGGGATCGGTGTCGGACTTCACCACCTGCGACCCCAGTCTCGCCTTCTCCTTAGGCGACAAGATCAGGGTCCACACCCAGTACAACGAACCCGCCGCCTATGACGGCGCCATGGGCATCATGGTCGCCTTCGTCCGCTGGCGATAACCGCTCCGTGAAGGGCCGGCCGCGCGCCTGGCCGTTCCTGCATACACGGTCAGGAGACCGCCCGGGCACTCGGCGTGCCCGGGCGGATCCCTGGATCAGAGCCGGTCGAGGATCTTCTGCAGTTGCTCCACCTCTGCCTGCTGGGTGGTCTCGATGGTCTTGGCCAGTTCCTTGGCCCGCGGGTCCGAGCCGCCCGTCTGCTCGGTCTTGGCCATCGCGATCGCGCCGTTGTGATGGGCGATCATCTGCTGGACGAACAGCTTGTCGAAGGCCTTGCCCTTGGCCGCCTCCAGCTTCTTCATGTCCTCCTCGGACATGACGCCCGGCATGTCATGCCCCATGCCACCCTCGGGCGCGGGCTTGCCCCACTCCGTCAGCCAGCCCTTCATGGTCTGGATCTCCGGGTCCTGAGCAGCCTTGATCTTCGCCGCGAGCTCCTTGACTTCCGGGTCGCTCGCCCGGGTGGAGGCCAGGTCGGCCATCTCGACCGCCTGCTCATGGTGCGGGATCATCATCTGCGCGAACATGACATCGGCGTCGTTGGACGCACCCGACGGCTGCGCGCTCGCGCTCGTGGTGTCAGGCGCGCTGGCGCTCGTGGTGGCAGGCGCGCTGGCGCTGGTCATCCCCTCGTGCCCGGCCATGGAGTCGCTGTTGCCACCGCACGCGGTCAGCAGAGCGAGCCCACCCGCGACGACGGCAACGGAAATCTTGCGGTTGATACGCATGGTTGTCTGGTCTCTCGATGTGTTGGAACGGTCGGCCTGTATGCGGACCGCCTCGGGGCAGGTCCGCGCGGAACATCGGCCTATATGCGCAACATCGAGAGCCTTGCCAGGCGCAAGGACGTGGTCTTGGGCGGAGGTCTGGCGACCTGCCGGACGGATAGACGGGACCAGCCCCGGTCACCGCTTCGCCGCCGCACTTTGATCCAGGCGGCCAGCATCATCATGACCATGAACGAGGTCAATATGGCCAGGCACACATCCGTCGGGTCGAACCCGGGCATGTCATGCTCGGGAACAAATGCCTGCAGGCCCACCGAAGCCATGAGAACGGGCTCCGGGACGACGCCCTTGCCACGGACATCGGACGAGGTGCCGCTGTGGCCGCCGTCGAAATGTCCCAGCGTGTGCATGCCGCACACGCCCAAGGCGAGGAAGACGAGCAGGAAGCCGCGCACGACCCGCAACGCGAGGCGTCGCCGCGCAACCCCCATCGGCTCCCCCTTGGTAATCGGAACTTCCCGAGCTCCACCAATTTACTACGAAGCCTCGTAGTGCCCCACGGGCGCCGCCATCCAGGGGTACGGCGCCCGGCACGTAGACGTTCACCAAGAAGCCGAAGCGCCACAGCCGTCACCCGACCGGCCTCGCAGGTCCCGTGCGTTGCGGGCCCAAAAGGAATCGTGCCGCAGTGCGGCGAGTTGCCTGACGGTGCGCGCCTGCCGGAGGCGGCCGCGGCCACCCCTCCGGACGCTCTGGTCAGATGGCGGTCAGCTCGTAGCTGGCGTCTACGATCGCCGGTAGCATTGAGTGCACCGGCGAGTAGAGAGGGCTGGCAGATGGTGCGTGGCCTGGGAGAGCTCGAGTCCACGATCATGGACCGCATGTGGGTCATCAAGGAGCCGGCCTCGGTCAGGGATGTCCTGGAGTATCTCCAGAAGGACCGCGTCATCGCCTACACGACCGTGATGACCGTGATGGACAAGCTCCACACCAAGGGCCTACTCAAGCGCAAACCGGTCGGCCGGGCGTACATCTACGAGGCGGTGTCGTCGAAGGAGGCCTACACCGCCGATGTGATGCGCCAGTCTCTGGCTAGCAGCGGCAACAGGGCGGCCACGCTGGTGCACTTCCTGGAACGGCTCACCCCCGAGGAGGCGAGCGCGCTGGAAGCGGCCCTCCGGGTGTACCCGGCGAGGGACCGCAGCTCATGACGGTGGCCATCGTCCTCGCACTTTACGGCGCCTTTGCGGCCCTGCTACTGCCAAGGCTCCTTCGGCGAACCGGATGGGCCGATCGCGCGCCCCGGCTGGCGATCATCATGTGGCAGGCGGCGAGCGTGTCGGTGGTCGTGTCGGTGCTGCTGTCGGCGTTCGCCGTGGCCGTGCCCGCCTCCGTGGTGGGGCACGGCCTGGCCGGGCTGTTCGAGGCCTGCGCCGCCCTGCTGGGCGACGGGGCGACGCTGAGTTCGGCAAGCGCCCGGGTCGGCCTCGTCGTCGGCGGGCTGGTCCTCGCGCGTTTGGCCCATACCGGTGGAGCCGTGCTGCTGGGCGCGCGCCGTGACCGTCGGCGGCATGCCGAGGCGCTCTCCCTTTTGGGCAAGCATGACGTCGATCTCGGCGCGCTCGTGGTCGACTACGACGAGCGCCTGGCGTACTGCCTGCCCGGCCGGAACGGGCACACGGTCATCACCACCGGCGCGTTGCGCTCGCTCGCACCGGAGCAGGTCGCCGCCGTGCTGGCCCACGAGCAGGCCCACCTCCACGGGCGCCATCACCTGGTGCTGGCCGGCGCCGAGACACTGACGCGGGCGTTCCCCCGCGTGCCGCTGTTCGAGCAGGCGCGAGCCGAGATCGCTCGCCTGGTCGAGCTGCTCGCCGACGACGTGGCCGCCCGCCGTCACCCGCGCATCCACCTCGCCGCGGCCCTGGTCCGACTCGCCACGGGACGCGTTCCGGCGTTTGCACTGGGGGCTGGCGGAGAGACAGCGCTCACCCGCGTACGCCGGATGCTGCGTCCGCAGGAGCCGCTCGACAGGCGAGAGCGTCTCGCCGGGCTCTTGGTGGTGACGGTGCTGCTCGCCGGTCCCGCCACGCTTGCCGCGGCCCCGGGCGTGGGCGCGTTCCTCGCCCACCACTGCCACTCCTTCCTCACTCTCTAGCCCTTCTACGAAGATGGCTAGTAGATGGTTGCCGGCTCGCGCCCATGACGCGTGTAGGTCAGCGGCTGCGTACAGGCGCCGCAGGAGTCGTGCCGGCTGTAGCCCTGGCGAGTTGTGGTCAGGCATCGCCGGAGCCCGGCGGTACGGGCGAGCCCGACCTCGGTGTGGGCCATGTCCACGACCTCGGCGTCGATCCCACCGACGGAGCCCTCGACGTCGCGGGGCACTACGGGCTGTTCAAGGTCACATCTCCGACGACCATGACCCGGGCAGCCGACCGCGACCAGGACCACATGGGCTTCACGATCGCCGGCCCGAATGCCTTCTTGGCCGGCGGACACCCTTCGGCCGAGGACGTCTCCCCGGATCGCCCGCCGCATCTCGGCCTCATCCGATCGACCGACGCGGGAATCACCTGGAAGTCGATCTCAGCGGACGGCTCCGCCGACTACCACTCCATCCAACCCGCCGGCGGCAACCTGTACGCCTTGGACAGCAAGACATCGAAGATCTGGCGAAGCTTCGACGGCGGCGCCACCTGGACCCAAGGCACCGAGGAGCAGGTCATCGACCTCGGAGCCAGTGCCGACCAGCCAGGACGGCGGTAAGACCTGGACGGCCGCCGGTAAGCTGCCCGGCCAGGCCACCGCGTTCACGGCCGTGGACCGGCAGCGCCTGCTGGCCGCGATGGAGGACGGCACCGGTGCTGGAATCCAAGGACGGCGGCAAAACCTTCGCCACCGCCTTCGGCGCCGCGCGTTGAGCCGTCGATCGGCTAGGTGGCCAGGGTCTGGCGTCCACCGCCAGTGCGACGATGCCGCCCGCCCGCCGAAAAAGGCCTGGCGAACTGCCGTCTCCGACCATGGCCACGACCTTGCTCTCGGCCTGCAGCTTCTTGACGACGTCGACCTTGCCGCGCTGACCGACGGCTTCTCCGCCGCCTTCATCGGAGCATCGGCATCGTTCGCGCGGGCGCCCTGCTCGCCGCGGCGAGCCTCCGTACCCGCACCGCCGCGCCCATCGAACCTGTTGACGAACGGCTCGCACGCTTGGCCTGAACGTAGAGCCGCGCGTCGCCTCCGTCCCCAGGGAGATCGTCGCCGGGGCCATCGCGAATGTCGCAGAGGAGATTGACGCCTTACTGATCGCGCTCGGCCCCCGCGAACGGTAAGGACTGCGGGCCCTGCTGTCCGGCAGCACCTCAACCCATGTCATGCACTCCATCGGAAGGCCAACCCTGATTATCCCGTCCAGGCAAATGGCCGCGGCTCGCCACGGCGCCAAACGCCTCCCCGATCGCTGATGCACCCGCGCCCCGGGCTCCTGGAGCGTGTACGAAGTTCGGATCTTCAGGCTGGCCGGAGCTGAGCACAGGACGCCTCCTTCAGCTTCCGTTCGCGGCCGAGCGCGGTGGCTGCCGTGCCTGGTTCCGGAACTGTGCGGGCGATGAGCCGACCACGCGGCGGAACGCGGTGCTGAACGCGCTCTCGGACAGGTAGCCCGTGGCCCGTGCGAGCTCGGAGATCGACAGAGTGTCGCGGGCGAGGGCGTCGCGCGCGAGGCTCATACGCCATTGGATCAGGTACTCCAACGGCGGGACCCCGACGTGGCTCTTGAAGGCCTGGGCGAACGCGGAACGCGACATGTGGCTGATCTCGGCGAGCTCCTTGAGGCTCCAGGAGTGGGCCACGTCCGCGTGCACGGCACGCAGGGCGGCGCCGATGCCGTCCTCGTTCAGGGCGCCCAGCCAGCCGGTGGGCCGGTCTGTCTGACCGGCGTGAGCACGCAGCATGTGCACGAGCAGGATCTGTGCGAGGTGGTTCTGCACCAGCGGGCCGCCGGCGGCGGCGACCTCGACCTCGGTGGCCAGGAGATCGATCAGCTGCCCGAGACGCCTGCCATGAGGATCGGTCACGCGGACGATCACGAGCGGCGGCAGAAGATCGGTCAGGAGGGCCGCGTTCTCGTCGTCGAACGCGATGTGCCCGATGCAGAGGTAGAGGTCCTCCTCGGACTCCGGGCCGATCCGCACGAACCCGTCTTCGGCACCCGCCCACACCGGCTCCGCAGGGCGCGGGCTTGCGTCGAGCGTGCTGGCCAGCACGTAAGGCGGCGGGTTGCCCAGCATGAAGGTGTCACCCTCCTGCAGGAGCACCGGCTCGTGCCCTTCGAGGATCAACCAGCACGTGCCGCGCACGAGGCCGCCGATCCGCACGTGCAAGAACGTGTCGAAGCGCAAAGCCCACTCTCCCGCGGCCCGAAGGCTGGGCCCGATCACCGTGCGGGGCCGGAGCAGGCCGATCGCGTCAGCCACTGGATCCCGAAATCCGAGCACCGACGACACCTCCTGGACGATACGTAAAGAACGCCGGACTCTGCATCATGGATAGTATCCGCGATCTGTCGCAGTATCGATGTCGAAGGGATCGGTATCGAGAGAGTGATGGAGACACCCACATGGGACAGCTGGAAGGCAAGACGTCGGTGGTCACCGGGGGCAGCAGCGGGATCGGTCTGGCCACCGCCGTACGGCTGGCGGACGAGGGTGCGTACGTGTTCGTCACCGGCCGGCGCGAGTCCGAACTGGAGTCCGCCGTCAAGACCATCGGAGCAGACCGGGCCACCGCGGTCGTCGGCGACATCTCGAAGCCGGAGGACCTGGACCGGCTCTACGAGGCGGTCCGGGCCCGAGGCAATGGTTTGGACGTGCTCGTGGCGAACGCGGCGGTCGGTGCGTTCGTGACGCTGGAGCAGACCACCGAGGAGCACTTCGACCAGACCTTCGCGGTCAACGTCCGAGGCACGCTCTTCACCGTGCAGAAGGCGTTGCCGCTGCTCAACGACGGAGCCTCGATCGTCCTGGTCGGTTCGACGGCCGGCGACCGTGGAGTAGAGGCGTTCGGCGCGTACGCGGCGTCGAAGGCGGCCGTCCGGTCCTTCGCGCGGACGTGGTCCAACGAGCTCAAGGACCGTGGCATCCGGGTCAACGTGGTCTCGCCAGCATGGATCGAGACTCCCGGGGGCACCGCCGCTTTCGGCGATGACGAGACCGCCCGGGCCGTCAAGGAGAATGTCGCCGCGACCGTGGCCAAGGGCCGCATGGGTCAGCCTGAGGAGGCCGCCGCAGTCGTGGCCTTCCTGGCCTCGGAACAGAGCAGCTACGTCGTCGGCGCGAACATCTACGTCGACGGTGGCACGAACCAGATCTGAGCAGGCACCACACGATGGGTGGCATCTGAAGCGTTCCAGGTTCTATGCCGCTACTACTAGGAGCTGTTCAGAGTTCGGATCATGTGGTTGAGGTGAGGAGTCTTAACCACATGATCGAGCCCCGGAGGTAGAGCCCGGCCTCGTAGCTTTCCGGGGCCTTGTCGTAGCGGGTCGCCAGGCCACGCCAGGCCTTGATCTTCTGGAAGCAGCGTTCGATGGTGTTGCGCTGCCGGTAGCGCCCCGGATTGAAGGCGGCAGGCCGCCCACCGGCCGAGCCCTTCTTCTTCCGGTTGGCCTGCTGATCACTCTTCTCCGGGATGACCGCGCCGATCCGGCGGCGGCGCAGATAGGCACGGTTAGCCTTCGAGGAATAGGCCTTGTCCGCGGCCACCGCAGCCGGGCGGGCCCGTGGCCGGCCCACCGGTCCGGCCACGCGGATCTTGTCCAGGACGGTGGTGAATCGCGGGCAGCCGGCGGCTTGGCCGGGCGTGAGCACGAAGACCAGCGGCAGCCCGGCAGCATCGACCGCGGCATGGATCTTGCTGCTCAGCCCGCCTCGGGATCGGCCGAGCGCGGCAGCCTTCCCCCGCGCCTTGCGGCGTCGCCGGGTGGCGGCGCGCTCGTGCGGCGAAGACGCGCCGGCCTCGGGCGTGGCCTCGGGTGTGGCCTCGGGCGCATCACCCGCAGCACCGGCGGCTGCTCCGGCAGCGGAGCCCCCTTTTCCTCGGTCAGCGCCTGCTCCAGGGCATCCAAGGTTTCCCCGGCGACCGCCAGCCCGGCCGATTCCTGATGCGCCCGCACGATCGTGGAGTCCACGCTGACCAGCTCAAGCCCGACCTGTCCACGCGATGCGGCCTCGGCGATCAGTGCGTCCATCAGTCCTTGGAACACCCCGGCTTTGGCCCAGCCGTTGAACCGGGAGTAGACAGTGGACCACGACCCATAGCGTTCCGGCACGTCACGCCAGCCGGATCCGGTGCCACGGCCAGCCCACCACCGACCCTCACCAAGATCCGAACCCCAAACAGCTCCTAGCCGGGGCGCATGAACGCCGTGGAGGTGGCTCGCGTATCTCCCCATGCGGATCGGCAGACCATCCGCTATGCGTCATAGTACATCCCGGCCTCGTGAACCGAATTGTCACGAACTGAACCGGCAGACCTTCAAGGTCTGTACTATTTCGCTCCAGGTTTGGAGATGTACGAGGAGGCGTCGTAGTGGCCGTGCCGACATGGTTTGGGCGAACAGCGCTGGCCGCCGCCCTGGCACTGGCCGCATCGATCGCTGCCCCGGGCGCCGCCGTCGCCGAACCGTCGCCCGCCAAGGCCCGAGCCAAGCTCGTCAAGCTCAATGAACAGGCCGACCAACTGGTCGAGAAGTTCAACCAGGCCAGCGAGACGTTCAAGAGCGCCAAGAAGAAGTACACCGCGCTCAACGCCGAGCTCGGCCGCAAGAACGTCCGGGCCGACGAGCTCCGCCGCGACCTCGTCACGGCCGCGGTCAACGACTACCAGGTGGGCCCGTTGCCGCTCTGGGGCCGCCTCGTCGGCCAGAGCGACCCGCAGGCGCTCCTGGGTAACATGGCCTCCCTACAGCAGATCGCCGAGGCCAAGGCCGCCAAGATCCGCGCCTACGAGGCGGCCACCAAGGAGCTGCGCGACAGACGTGACGAGGCCAAGAGCGCCCTGGCCGCGGCCGAGACCGCACGTGGCAAGGTCCGCGACGAGAAGACCGAGGTCGAAAAGCTGGTCAAGGAGCAGACCAAGCTCCTGCGCAGACTCGGCGCCTTCAAGACCGGCGACCCCAACAGCCCCGGCATCCAGTACACCGGACCCGCCTCCGGCAACGCCCGCTTAGCCCTCCAGTTCGCCTTCGCCCAGATCGGCAAGCCCTACCGATGGGGCGGCACCGGCCCCGGCTCCTACGACTGCTCCGGCCTCACCCAGGCCGCCTGGCGCCAGGCCGGAGTCGAACTCCCTCGCACCACCTACACGCAATGGGACTGGGGCGCCAGCCGCCGGGTCCCTCTGGACCAGCTGCAACCTGGCGACCTGCTCTTCAGCAAAGGCCTCGGGCACATGGGCATGTACGCCGGCAACGGCAAGATGGTCCACGCCCCGCAAACCGGAGACGTCATCAAAATCAGCACCCTCGACGACTACTGGCGCAACCGCCTCCTCGGCGCGGTCCGCCCATAACCGATCAGGCCCGCCGCCCAGAGGCGATGAAGATCGGCGGAGCGAGAAAGACGCGCCCTGACCGGGATCGTTCCTCCTGATCGGCGACCCAGGTCGCGGCCTCCTTCTCGGTGATGGCACCCGCGGCGCACGCGGCCTCGGCGAACCCCGACAGCATGGGCAGAATCAGCGCGTCGGTGAACACCGCGCCTGCCGAAAACTCCGTCCATGCAGTTCAAGCGGCATATTTGGTATTCGTGGACGACTCCGCCAAGCCGGTCCCGTCGGCGTACGGCGCGGTTGGCCAATCCAGCTGGATCGGTGGTGGGATCCGGGACGGCGCGTAGTGGAGCCACCTGGGCCAGGGCTTGATGTACTCGGTGCTCGTTGTAGAAGTGTTCGTCCTCGCGCAGGGCATGCCTGGGTAGCGTTCGTTCCAGAGCAGGCAGCGGTCCAGGAACTCCCGGTGGAGGGACTGCACCCACCGCTCCATGACTGCGTTCATGCGGGCATGCGCACGCCGGTGAGGACGGTGCGGAAACCGGCGTCGGTGAGGATCTCCTCCATAAGGGCCGGGAACTTCCCGACCCGATCTCGGATCAGATAGCGCGCCCGTCAGCCGACGTCCTCTAGGGCGCGTATTGAGTCGTGATCAATCTGTGGGATTCGCCTTCGCGTCGGGGCTTGGACCGGTAGATCTTGCTGCGTGACGCGAGTGCAACTGACGGATGCGGAGTGGGAGTTCATCGGGCCGTACCTGCCAATCGGCGGGTACGGCCCCTACCCCGAGCGGCTGCGGCAGCAGTTCGAGGGCGTGATCTGGCGGTTCAAGACGGGTGGGCAGTGGCGGGAGATGCCGCAGGAGTTCGGTGCCTGGTCCACTGTCCACAACCGTTTCCGGCAGTGGCGTGACGCCGGCGTCTTCGAGGCCCTGCTGGAGGGCTTGATCGCGGAAGCCGCGCTGCGGGGTGAGGTGGACCTGTCCCTGGTCAGTATCGACTCCACCACCGCCCGGGCCCACCACGACGCCGCCGGGATGTGCCTGGACCAGGACGTCGTCGCCGCTCTGGAGAAGGCCGCCGAGGAGGAGAAGACCAGGTCAAAGGGGGCGGCCTCGGCGAACCGACCGGCCAGGACACCGAAGACGATCCCGAGCGGGAACAGCGGCGGCGCATCCGGCGCCGGCGGAATCTCCGACTGAAGGCCGCCCTCATTGGACGCTCCAGGGGAGGGCAGACCAGCAAGGTCCACCTGGCCGCCGACCGGAAGTGCCGCCCGCTGGCGTTCGTCCTGACCGCGGGCCAGGCCGCGGACAGTCCGCAGTTCGTCCCCGCGTTGGGGCGGGTACGGGTCCGCGGGCCTGTCGGCCGCCCTCGCACCCGGCCGGACGCGGTCGCCGCCGACAAGGCCTACTCGTCTCGCGGTAACCGTGCCCACCTGCGGGAACGCGGTATCAAGGCGGTCATCCCGGAGAAGAAGGACCAGGCCGCCAACCGGAAGAAGAAGGGCTCCAGAGGCGGTCGGCCCGTCAGCCACGACGCGGACCTGTACAAGGAGCGGAACACCGTCGAGCGGCTGATCAACAAGCTGAAGGCCTGGCGAGGCATCGCCACCCGGTACGACAAGAACCCGGACAGCTACCTCGCCGGCCTCTACCTGCGCGCCTCAATGATCTGGATCAAGGACCTCACCCGAAACCACCCATTGATCACGACTCAATCCATGCCCTAACTCGCCGCTGGTGCCGCCGTGGGCTCATTCGACGGTGCTTGGTCGAGTGCGTGACGGCGGACGCCGCGGACTAGCAGGTAGCCGACCATCCAGAACTCGCCAACGGTCGCGGGCAAGGCGAGAGCGTCGGCGATGCCCGATGCGTCGGGGACGAGATATCTGACGAACGCGCCGAGCAGGTAGGCGATGCCACCGCCGACGAGAATCCAGCCGAGCGGGCGGGGCATCCAGCCCGAGCGGAGCACGCACGAGCCCATGGGGATGAGCCACAGGCCGAAGAACAGTGCTCCCACCCCCCACAGGTTGCCGCTGACCAGGTACAGGACTTGGACGGCGGCTGCCGCGTCGCCGACCGGGTTGAGCCCGACTTGGACCGCCGTGGCGAGCAGCGCAGCGCTAGCGAGAATTGCGACCGCGTTGACGAGGCCGAAGGCGGCGATACCGCCGGCGGCAAGCGGATCCGCGGTGCGGAACAGGCGGTAGAACCATGCGGCGGCGAGGGCTTGCGTGACGACGATGAGCAGTTCTAAGGCGACCCCGGCGCGGGCGAGCGATTCGTGTTCGACAAGGTGGGCGAGCGTCGCACCGGGGTCGTCGACCGTGAAGAGTCGTGGCCGGATGAGCAGGAAACCTAGTGCACCTGTGACGGCGAGGCCAAGGTAGAGCAGCCCGGTCGTGCGGGCGGTGCGGATCAGCGCATGCATGATCGTTCCTTGTGGCTGTGGTGGTGTGGAAGTGATCACGAAATCGACCACCCGTCTTACCGCGTAAGGTATCTTACGCGGTAAGGTGGAACAAGTGTGGAGAGGCCGATGGCAGTGAAGGCATTTCGGGAGCCGCTCAGCCGTGAGCGGGTGCTGGCGGCGGCGGTCGTCCTGGCGGATACGGAGGGGATCAAGGCGCTGACGATGCGTCGCCTTGCCGCCGATCTCGATGTCGAGGCCATGTCGCTCTACTACTACCTGCCCAGCAAGGAGGCCCTGCTCGACGGCGTCGTTGAGACCGTGATCATGGAGATCCATGACGCAGTCGGCCGCCTCGACACGACCGGAGACTGGCGTACGCGGCTGCGGCATCAGTTCCTCGCGGCGCGTCAAGTCATGCTGCGTCACCCGTGGGTGCCCGGGCTGTTGGGCTCGCGTCGGATCATCCCGGCCAGTGTGTACGCATACTACGACGGGATCGTGGGCACGCTGGTCGGCGCTGGGTTCTCGTACCACCTCGCGCATCGGGCGCTGCACGCGTTCGGCAGTATGCCTCTCGGGTTCGTGCAGGAGATCTTCAGCCCGGCGTCGGCCGGCGGAAGTATGGAGGCCGACGTCGCAGAGGCAGACCTGGCCGCGATGGCCGAAGCCCTGCCGCATCTGGCAGCGATGGTGGCAACCGGGCTCCATGACGTCACCGACCCCGCGCTGGGTTGGTGCGACAGCCAGGTCGAGTTCGAGTTCACCCTTGATCTGCTCCTAGACGGGCTCGAACGCCTCCGCGGGTAGTACGACAGCAGTAGGTCGACGAAGTGCCGCGCCGTGCGGAGTGCGGCAAGGGCATTGTCTGCCTGCAGCGGCTGATCGCCGGTATGCGCGCCGATCCGGTGGGTGTTCTGCTCAGCAGTGCGGCCCAATCGACCTACCTGGGGGCGCACGTGCGTCCTCCTGCGGGAACGCGGTATCAAGGCGGTCATCCCGGAGAAGAAGGACCAGGCCGCCAACCGGAAGAAGAAGGGCTCCAGAGGCGGTCGGCCCGTCA
>NZ_JBSFTC010000276.1:0-14826 GCF_053590415.1 Nonomuraea sp. NPDC003201 | reverse complement strand
GCAGCGACGGGTCGCCCACCCCCGCCAGCCCCGGCTCTGCCGCCCGGTACGCCCCCTCGAACCAGGTGACGGACCGCGCCCCCGCCGCCCACCAGCACACCGCCCCCACCCCGCCGAACACGACCAGCTTCAGCCAGAACTGCGCGGCCAGCACGCTCGTCACGCTCCCCAGCCCGCCCACGCAGGCCACGACCAGCGCCGCAGAGGCGATGGCCACCCACCCGAGCCACGGCGGGAGCCCGGTCAGCAGCCGCACCACCGCCCCGGCCGCGTGGAGCTGCGCGACCATGAACGCCAGCCCGATCACCAGGACGAGGAACGTGGCGGAGCGCCGCAGCCTGACCGATCTCAGCCGCCACTCGGCGAAGTCGGGCAGCGTGTACGTCCCCGAGCGCCGCAAGGGGGCGACGACCAGGGCGAGGATGACGACGAACCCGGCCGTGGCCCCCAGCGGGTACCACAGCATCGGCCCGCCCCGGGTGGCGATGAGCCCGGCCAGGCCCAGGCAGGCGGCGGCCGAGGTGACCTCGGAGGCGATGGCGGCGCCGTTCCACCACGGCGGAACGGCCCTGGCCGCCACGGAGAAGTCGGAGACGCCGCTGGCGCGGCGCGGTCGCGCGGAGCCCACCATGACGCCCAGAACCAGCACGAAGGCGATCCCGGTCAGCACCGCGACGGTCATCTCTCCGCCCGCCCCAGCCCGCTCATCTCTCCAGCCGCCCCGCCCGCCCCAGCCGCAGCCCGCTCACCTTTCCAGCCGCTCCGCGCGCCTGAGCTGCAGCACGGCCAGCACGACCCAGACCCCCTGCACGGCCAGCGAGAGCGCGAACCAGGCCCAGGGAGCGGTCACCCACACGGCGATCACCGGGACGCCCGCCAGCAGCGCGGCCACGGCGCCCACGGTCAGCAGCGCCTGCCGTAACTGCCGCCCCACGATCGCCGGCACGTCGGGCCCTCCGTCGTCCGGGTGGAACCGGTCACGGGAGCGCCCGAGCGCGGCCGGGCTGCGGGAGACGATCACCCGCCGCTCCGCCGTCACGAGATCACGCCCCGGTGGTGGCGTACGAGCTGCTCGCGCACCTGCCGGCTGTGCCGCCTGCTGACCTGCAGCGTCTCGGTGCCGACGGTGAGCGTCACCCGCCCGCCCTCGAAGCGCAGCTCGCTGACGTGCCGCCCGGAGACCAGCGTGCTGCGGTGGATGCGGATGAACCCGGCGTCCGACCAGCGCCGCTCCAGCGCGGCCAGCGACATGCGCACGAGGTAGCTGCCGTCGGCGGTGTGCAGCCGCACGTAGTCGCCCTTGGCCTCGGCGAACCAGACCGCCTGCTGCGGCACGAACCGGGTGCGCCCGCCCAGCTCGACCGGGATCACCTCGTCCTGGCCGGGCTCGGACGCGGGCAGGGAGGTCGCCTCCAGCCGGCGCACGGCCTCGGCCAGGCGCTCGGCCCTGACGGGCTTGAGCAGGTAGTCGACGGCCTCCAGCTCGAACGCCTGCACCGCGCACTCCTCGTGCGCCGTCACGAACACCAGCCGGGGCGGGCTGGGGAAACCGCCGACCAGCCGGGCCAGGTCGAGCCCGTCGAGCCCGGGCATCCGGATGTCGAGGAACACCCCGTCGAGCCGCTCGCCCCCGCCGATCATCTGCACCATGTCCTGCAGCGCCGTGACGCCGTCGGCGGCGGTCGCGACGTGTTCGATCCGTTCGTCCTGGCGCAGCAGGTAGGCGAGCTCCTCCAGAGCGGGCACCTCGTCGTCGACGGCCAGGACTCTCAGCATGTCCTCCACGCTGCCGTATGAAAGCAAAGGTCACAAGCGACACGCCAGCTCAGTGTAATGAAATGACTACAACGAGCTAAGCTGACTCTTGGGCACGCGCAGCCGCACCTTGGTGCCCGCGCCCAGCGCCGTCTCCACGACGAGCCCGTAGCCGTCGCCGTAGATCTGGCGCATCCGCAGGTCCACGTTGGCCAGCCCGATGCCGCTGCCCTCGCGGGCCGGGTCCTCGTCGAGCATCCGCCGCGCGCACTCCGGGTCCATGCCCGCGCCGTCGTCCTCGACCGTGATGTGCGCCTCCGGGCCCGCGTCGCGCACCACGACCCGCACCTCGCCGCTGCCGCCGCGGCCGCGCATGCCGTGCTTGATGGCGTTCTCGACGAGCGGCTGCAGGCACAGGAACGGCACGGGCACGGGCAGCACCTCGGGCGCCACCTGCATGCTGAAGCGCAGCTTGTCGCCAAATCTGGCACGTTCCAGAAGCAGATAGCGGTCGACGCAGGTCAGCTCGTCGGCCAGGGTCGTGAAGTCGTGCGCCCGGCGCAGCGCGTACCGGGAGAAGTCGGCGAAGTCGAGCAGGAGCTCGCGGGCGCGCTTGGGGTTCGTACGGACGAACGAGGCGATCGTCGTGAGCGCGTTGTAGACGAAGTGCGGCGAGATCTGCGCCCGCAGCGCGCGCATCTCCGCCTCCAGCGCGCGCCGCCGGGAGGCGTCGAGGTCAGCGAGCTCCAGCTGGCCCGACACCCAGCGGGCGACCTCCGAGACCGTGCGCACGAGCGCGGCGCTCACCTCGTCGTCGAAGGCCGCCAGCGTGCCCACGACCGTGCCGTCCACGGTCAGCGGCACCACGACCGCGCCGTGCGGCTCGCCCGCGAACACCTGGGACCGCCCCGCGGCCAGGGTCGCCCGGGCGTAGGTGAGCACGTCGTCGGTGCACGGCCCCTCCCAGGCCAGCGCGGCCTCCGTCGAGGTGATCGCCACGGCCTGGGTGCCGAGCAGCGTGCGCAGGTGCCGTACGGCCTTGCGGGCGGAGTCGCGGTTGAGCCCGGCCCGCAGGGCGGGGGCGGCCATCGCGGCGATGTGCAGCGTGGTGAACGTCGCCTCGTCCGATCTACGGCCCTCCGGCAGCGCCGCAAGGCGCCACCGGGCGCGGGCGAGCCCGTAGCCGGCGACGAAGGCCAACGAGGCCAAGGAGGAGGACAGCGCCACGCACGCGGTGGTCAGCACGGGGAAAACCGTAGCCAATACAGAGCGTGTCCGGGGGAAAACCAGGAGTGAAGTCTAGGGGGGTCCCTCCCCGGGTTCTTCCTGGTAGGAGTAGCGCTGCTCGCGCCAGGGGTCGGCGACGTTGTGGTAGCCGCGCTCCTCCCAGAAGCCCCGTCGATCTTCGACGAGGTATTCGATGCCGCGCACCCACTTGACGCTCTTCCACGCGTACAGGTGGGGCACCACGATCCGCAGCGGGAAGCCGCGGTCGGGGCTGAGCGGCTTCTCGTCGAGCTCCATGGCGAACAGCGTGTCCGGGGCCGCGAAGTCGGCCATGCGCAGGTTGGCGCTGTAGCCGTACTCGGCCCAGATCATCACGTGGCTCACGCCGGGACCGGGCGGGGCGGCCGCCATGATCGTGGCGGGGGTGACGCCGGTCCACTCGTTGGCCATGAGCGAGAACTTGGTGACGCAGTGGAAGTCCGCGATGCGGGTGGCCCGCGGCAGCCCTTCGAACTCGCTCCAGGAGAAATGGTGCTCCGCCCCGGACGCGGTGGCGCCGAAGACCCGGAAGTCCCAGCTCTCCGGTTTGAACCGGGGCACCCTGCCGTAGTGGATCACGGGTCGGCCGCGCGGCACGTACTGGCCTGGAGGCAGGCGCGACTCCTCCACGATCACTCCCCTCACCTGACTCGCCGTGTGGGGCCATCCTGCCATCGGATCGATGATGCTTCGCGGCCGGGTTCGGTGCGCTATCCTTACGGCCTATGCGCAACGCGTTCCTGTTTTGGTATGGCGACGGACCCGAGTCCGTTCGCCACCTGACGCTGCGCTAGCAGACAGGCGAACGAAGGCCCCGGGTCCGACAGGACCCGGGGCCTTCTGTGTTTCCGGACAAAGGAGAAGCTCAGATGGTGATCGTGATGGGCCCCGAGGCCACCGCGGACGATCTTTCGGCGATCGTGTCGGTCGTCCAGGCGGCCGGGGTCGAGGCTTTCGTCAGCAAGGGCGTGAAACGGACGATCGTCGGGCTGGTCGGCGACGTGACCCAGCTCGACCCGGTCACGTTGCGGGGCATGGGCGGGGTGCGCGACGTCATGCGCGTGTCCACCCCGTACAAGCTGGTCAGCAGGGAGAACCATCCGGAACGCTCCACGGTCCACGTGGGCGGCGTGCCGATCGGCCCCGACACCGTGACGTTGATCGCGGGGCCGTGCGCGGTGGAGACGCACCAGCAGACGCTGGACGCGGCCAGGATGGCGCAGGCGGCCGGGGCGGTGCTGCTGCGCGGCGGGGCCTTCAAGCCGCGTACGTCGCCGTACGCCTTCCAGGGGCTGGGCGAGCAGGGCCTGCGCATCCTGGCCGACGTGCGCGAGGAGACCGGGCTGCCGATCGTGACCGAGGTCGTGAACGCCCAGGACGTCGAACTGGTGGCCTCGTACGCCGACATGCTGCAGGTCGGCACCCGCAACATGCAGAACTTCGCGCTGCTGCAGGCGGTCGGGGCGGCCGGCAAGCCGGTGATGCTCAAGCGCGGCATGACCGCCACGATCGAGGAGTGGCTCATGGCCGCCGAGTACATCGCCCAGCGCGGCAACCTGGACATCGTCCTGTGCGAGCGCGGCGTCAGGACGTTCGAGACGGCGACCCGCAACACGCTCGACGTCTCGGCCGTGCCGGTGGCGCAGCGCCTGTCGCACCTGCCGGTGATCATCGACCCGTCCCACTCGGGCGGGCGGCGCGACCTGGTGCTGCCGCTGACCCGCGCGGCCATCGCGGTGGGCGCGGACGGCGTGATCATCGACGTGCACCCGCAGCCGGAGCAGGCGCTCTGCGACGGCCCGCAGGCCCTGGTCGACTCCGACCTGGGCGAGCTGGCCCAGGTCATGAACGACTTCCCGGCGCTGCTCGGCAAGTCCGCCGCGGTCGCGGTCACCGTCTGACCCGCTGATCCCGATGCCGTATTCCGGCCTGCCACGAGCGATCCCGCGCGGATGTACGGCCGGCCGCCGCCACGAGCCGAGCGGCCGGCCGTACTCATAAGTAACTTGAGTACGTGACCCCATGCGGCGGACCGTCGCGCGGCGCGACGATGGCCGCATGACAAAGCCCATCCAACCCACGCAGACCACCGCGTACTACGTCCAAACGCTCCTGTCGTTCGCCGTCTCGCTGTCCTCCGTGGTGATCGCCCTGGTCTACCTGCCCGTCGAGGGGTGGGTCAGGGCGTTCCTCGGGCTCGGCCTGCTGTACGTCGTCACCTCGACGATCACGCTGTGCAAGGTCGTACGGGACCGGCAGGAGCTGTCGGAGGTCAGCCAGCGCGTCGACCAGGCGCGGCTGGACAAGCTGCTGACCGAGCACGACCCCTTCAAGGTCAGCACCTGAGGGCGCTAGTCGAGGGTGTACTCCTGGATCGAGTCGGCGAGCTGCACGCACAGCTCCTCGGCGTCGAGCCGCTTCTCGATCTGCTTCAGGTCCTCGATCTTGGCCCGGGTCTCGGCCCGCTTGGGCGCCAGCAGCGAGCAGCAGTCCTCGTCGGGCAGCTCGGAGATCTCCAGCGTGCCGATGCGCCGCGCCTCGGCCATGATCTCGGTCTTGTCCCAGCCCACCAGCGGCCGCAGGATCGGCAGCTCCACCGCGTTGTCCTGGGCGGTGATGTTGGTCAGGGTCTGGGAGGAGACCTGGCCGAGCGCGTCGCCGGTGACCAGCGCGGCGGCGTGGATGCGGTGGGCGACCTCCTCGGCCGTCTTGAGCATGAGCCGCCGCTGCGCGATCACCGCCAGGCGGTCCTGGCCGGAGGTGCGGATCGACTGCTGCGCCTTGCCGAACGGCACCACCCACAGCCGCGACCTGCCCTGGAACCGGTCGAGCTTCTTGACCAGCGCGTACGCCTTGTAGATCGACTCGGAGGTGGTGAACGGGATGCCGGAGAAGTGCAGGAAGTCGACGTGCAGCCCGCGCCGCATCATCCGGTAGGCCGCCACCGGCGAGTCGATGCCGCCCGACATGAGCACCAGGGCCCGGCCGCTGCTGCCGACCGGCAGGCCGCCCTGGCCGGGGATGCCGCCGGTGAAGACGAACACCTCGTCCCTGTCGACCTCGATGGACACCGTCAGCTCGGGGTTCTTCAGGTCGACCGGCAGGCCGTACTCGTCGTTGATCGCGCCGCCCACGAGGCGGTCGAGCTCGTTGGAGTGCAGCGGGAAGCGCTTGTCGCGGCGGCGGGAGCGGACGGCGAAGCGGGCGCCCCGCTTGGCCTCCTCGGTCTCGCCGACCAGCTCGAGGCCGGCCTTCAGCACGGCGTCGGGGTCCTTGGCGACCCGCCAGGCCCGGTGGATCCAGACCAGCCCGGGGACGTCGGCGACCCGCTGGGCCACCGCCTCCGCCTGCTCGACCGTGGCGCCCTCGGGCAGGAAGATCGCGATCACGCCGTGCCGCTTGCGCACGTCGAGCTTGAGGTCGAGCGACTGCAGCGCCTCACGGATGTTGCTGATCAGGCGGCGCTCGAACAGCTCGCGGTTCTTGCCTTTCAGGACGATCTCGCCCAGCTTGAGCAGAACACATGGCTCGCCCAGGGCGGACATCGTCATGGTGGAACCTCCGGGAAGACGGGGAAGGGCACGCGTCGAAGGCAACGCCGCGCGCCATCGAGTTTAGTCCGCGTCCAGCCCGTGCTCGATCGCATATCGGACCAGTTCGACCCGGCTGTGGAGCTGGAGCTTGCGCAGCGCGTTCTGGACGTGGTTCTGCACCGTGCGGTGGGAGAGCACGAGCCGCTCGGCGATCTGCCGGTAGGACAGGCCCTTGGCGACCAGCCTGAGCACCTCGGTCTCGCGTTCGGTCAGCCGCGGCCCCTCGGCGGGCGCCGGCTGCGCGGCCAGCCGCCGGTATTCGCCGAGCACCAGCCCGGCCAGGCCCGGGGTGAAGACGGCGTCGCCGTCGACGGTGCGGCGTACCGCGTCGAGGAACTCCTCCCGGCTGGCTGATTTCACCAAATATCCGGATGCGCCGGCCTTGACCGCCTCCAGCACGTCGTCCTGCTCGGCGCTGGCCGACAACACCAGCACCCTCGGCGGCGGCTCCACCGCGGCCAGCCTGGCGGCCACCTCCGCGCCCGACATATCCGGTAACCGCAGATCGAGCACCACGACGTCCGGCCGCGCCGCCCCGGCCGCCCGAACCGCCTGCCGCCCCTCCCCCACGGTGGCGACGACCTCATATCCGGCCTCGGCGAGATCCCTGGCGACGCCGTCACGCCACATCGGATGGTCGTCCACCACCATCACCCGCACCATGCCGCAACTCTAACCGCGCGCCCCGGCCCCGCCCTCCGGCCGCGGCGCCCCCGAGGCGGGCACACTGATCTCGACCTCCGTGCCCTCTCCCACGCGGCCGGCGAAGGCGACCGTGCCGCCGAGGTCGGCGATCCGGCCGCGGATGGACTGGGCGACGCCCAGGCGACCGGCCGCGGCCGCCTCCGCCAGGCGGCCCTCGGCGATGCCCGGGCCCTCGTCCCGCACCGTCACCGTGATCGCGCCGTCCGACGACTCGGCGAAGATCCAGGCGCGGGCGCCGGGCCCGCAGTGGTCCCGTACGTTGTCCAGCGCCGCGCGGACGGCGGCGGCCGTCTCCGCGGCCACCGGCGCGCGCAGGATCATCGGCGTGGCGGGCGTGGAGACCGTCACCTGGGGCGAGGCGTGCGCCAGGAGGAGGGCACGCAGGTCGGCGGACCCGACGGGGACGGGAGCGGAGGCCGGGGCGACGAGCCGGCGCAGCACGGCCTCCTGCTCGCCGGCCAGCCGCCCCAGCTCCGCCGCCTCGCCGCCGATCTGCCGGCCGCGCCGCTGGACCAGCGCCAGCACCTGCAGGACCGAGTCGTGGATGTCACGGGCCAGCCGGTCGCGCTCGCGCTGGGCGGCCTCCATCTCGATGGCCCGCTGCATGCGCTCCTCGGCCTGCCTGGCCAGCCGGGCCACGTGGCCGACCACGACGCCCGCCAGGAAGAGCAGGACCGCGCCGTTGATCAGGATGGGCGCCTGGCCGGTGCGGACGCGCAGCCACAGGTCGCCCGCCGCGACGACGGCCGCCGCCACCGCGCCCAGCCGCCTGCCGCCGTGCACGGCCCAGGCCAGCACGGGAGCGGCTATCCACGTCGCGGGCACGGGCATGGTGCCCTCCGCGCCCTGACCGGCGCCCTCGACGTACGGAGACACCAGCAGGCAGGCCACGGCGACCAGCAGGTCGATCGTCAGCAGCGGCCACCGGCGCACCGACCCGGCCGAATAGGCGAACGTCGCCACCGCCGTCCACAGCGCCATCACCCCGATCACCAGCCAGCCGAGCACGGGCTGCTCGTAGCCGCGGTGCTGGGCCATCAGCGCAGCCGCGTACACCAGCGACGCGACCCGGTAGACCGCGATCGCTCGCCAGAACGGGCCTTCGATAGCCATGAGTCCTTCTCATGTTCCGACTGAAGGGTTGACAGATAGTGGTGATATCCATGCGAATGGGACATCCCGGATGGCACAATCCGGGAACCCCTAATTACCAAGGACCGATAGAATGACCTCCGCTGTAAATCATTTCACCTACGGCCTGCTGACCCCTCTGCTCGCCTACGTGATGTCCTGCATCGGATCCATGCTCGGACTACGGCTCACCGCCCAGGCGCACGCCTCCCGCGGCGGTTCCCGGGTGCGCTGGCTGCTGGGCGCGGCCATCTCGATCGGCGGCACCGGCATTTGGGTCATGCACTTCATCGCCATGATGGGCTTCGAGGTGGAGGGCACCCAGATCAAGTACGACGTGTGGCTCACCGTCGCCTCCGCGGTCGTGGCCATCGTCGTGGTGGGCACCGGCCTGCTGCTGGTCTCGTACGGCGGCGGCCGGGTTTTGGCGCTCCTCGGCGGGGGCCTGCTCACCGGCCTGGGCGTGGCCTCCATGCACTACCTCGGCATGTACGCGATGAACATGTCCGCCCACGTCTCCTATGACCGCCTCACCGTGGCCGCCTCCGTGGTCATCGCGGTCGTGGCCGCGACGGTGGCGCTGTGGTTCACGCTGCGCGTCAAGAAGCCCATCTGGATCACCCTCGCCGCCCTGGTCATGGGCGTGGCGGTCTCGGGCATGCACTACACCGGCATCTACGCGATGCACGTCACGGTCGACGCCGAGCCCGGCGTGGTCGCCGGCGCCGACGCGCTCGACTTCCTCGTGCCCCTCATGACCGTGATCAGCCTGATCACGCTGACCATGCTCCTCATGGTGATCCTCTCGCCCTCGGAGGAGGAGCTGCACGAGGACGCCGAGCTGGTCGCCAAGTTGGAGCTGCGCCGGCGTACCACCCAGCAGGAGCAGCAGCTCACCTACCCCGCGCCGCCGATGCCGATGCCGGCGCCGCGCCGCCAGGCCATGCAGGGCCGCAGGAGATAGTTGCGCGGTCGGCGACTCCCTGTTCATACTCCCTTATCGGTGCGTAAGGGTTTGGGGTGGGGGTCGTGTCGCCGATCGATCATTTTTCCTTTGGGCTGTCCACGCCCGTGCTCGCGTACGTCATGTCCAGCGTGGGCTCCATGCTGGGCCTGCTGCTGACCTCGAGAGCCCGCCTCTCCGGCGGGCGCGAGCGTCATTTATGGCTGGTGGGGGCCGCTTTCGCCATCGGCGGCACGGGCATCTGGACGATGCACTTCCTGGCCATGCTCGGCTTCTCCGTGACCGGCTCGGTGATCCGCTACGACGTGCCGCTCACCGCCCTGTCCGCGCTCATCGCGGTCGTCGTCGTGGGGATGGGCCTGTTCCTGGTCTCCTACGGCGGCGAGCGGCCGGCCTACCTGCTCGGCGGCGGCGTCCTGACCGGCCTCGGCGTGGCCGGCATGCACTACCTCGGCATGTACGCGATGAACATGTCGGCCCTCGTCTCCTTCGACCCGGTGATCGTCTCCGTGTCCGTCCTGATCGCGGTGGCGGCGGCGACGGTGGCGCTCTGGTTCACGGTGCGGGTCAGCGGCGCCCTCAAGATCGGCGGTGCGGCGCTGGTCATGGGGGTGGCGGTCTCCGGCATGCACTACACGGGGATGTACTCGATGTCGGTGGCCGTGCACTCCGACATGGTGCCCGTGCCCGGCGTCAAGGCCGTCGACCTGCTGCTGCCGCTGATCGTCGGCATCAGTGTGATCACTGTCGGGCTGCTGCTCGCCGTCATCCTCTCCCCCTCGGAGAAGGAGCTGCGCAGCGAGGCGGAATACCGGGCGCGGCTGCGCGGCAACGACGAGGGCGCGCCGGAAGTGGATCTCTTCGGCACGCCCCGCGGTTGAGCTATCTCCCAGGTACGGCTTGCGACGCGTGGTGGGCCGCCGACTCGCCGCGGCGCAAGCCGTACCCTGAGGCGGGGTTGTCGTCGATGAGTGCCCCCGCTGGTTCAGAAGGTACGGCCGCGCGCTTGCAAGCGGCTTTCACTCAGCCGAAGAACACCTCCGCCTCGGAGTAGCGCGAGGCGGGCACGGTCTTCAGCTCGGCCGTGGCCTCGTCGAGCCCGACGCGGACGATCTCGGTGCCGCGCAGGGCGACCATCTTGCCGTAGTCGCCCTCGTGGGCGGCGTCGATGGCCTGCAGCCCGAACCTGGTGGCCAGCACCCGGTCGTAGGCCGTCGGGGTGCCGCCGCGCTGGATGTGGCCGAGCACCGTGGTGCGGGCCTCCTTGCCGGTGCGCTTCTCGATCTCCTTGGCCAGCCTCTCGCCGATGCCGCCCAGCCGTACGTGCCCGAACGCGTCGAGCTCGCCCGTCTGCAGCTCCATCTGGCCCTCGATCGGGTGGGCGCCCTCGGCGACCACGATGATCGGCGAGTAGCGGGTGCGGAAGCGGGACTCGACGTATTCGCAGACCCGGTCGATGTCGAACGGCCGCTCGGGGATGAGGATGACGTTCGCGCCGCCCGCCATGCCGGCGTGCAGCGCGATCCAGCCCGCGTGGCGGCCCATGACCTCGCAGATGAGCGCCCGGTGGTGGGACTCGGCGGTGGTGTGGAGGCGGTCGATGGCCTCGGTCGCGATGTTGACGGCGGTGTCGAAGCCGAAGGTGTAGTCGGTGCCCGACAGGTCGTTGTCGATGGTCTTGGGCACGCCCACCACGTTGACGTGGCGGTCGTACAACTGCTTGGCGACGCCCAACGTGTCCTCGCCGCCGATGGCGATCAAGGCGTCGACGCCGGTGGTGGCGAGGTTCTCCTTGATCCGGTCGACCCCGCCCTCAATTTTGATGGGGTTCGTGCGGGAAGAACCCAGTATCGTTCCGCCGCGCGGCAGGATGCCCCGCACGGCCTGGATGTCGAGCGGCATCGTGTCGCCTTCAAGCGGGCCGCGCCAGCCGTCACGGAATCCTACGAACTCGTGACCGTAGACGCTCACCCCCTTACGCACCACGGCCCTGATCACGGCGTTGAGGCCGGGGCAGTCGCCGCCCCCGGTCAGCACTCCAATACGCATGGCGGGTTCCTCCCGATGGGGGTCACCTTGATGTCAGACTCGCATTCTGCCCGTCGTCGCGGGCAGTGGTCTAGACCAAACGCCAGGCTGCCCAGATTGCGGGGGTATTTCGTGAGTGTGTTGGCCATTGACGCCGGGACGACAGGCGTGACCGCTCTCGTAGTCACTGAAAACGGACAAATCGAGTCCAAGGGCTACGAGGAGTTCGCACAGCACTTTCCTTCCCCCGGATGGGTGGAGCACAATCCCGAAGAAATCTGGCAAGCCACGCTCTCCGCGTGCGGCACCGCGCTGAGCGGGGCCTCCGGCTCCCCGTCCTGCGTCGGGATCACCAACCAGCGCGAGACAGCCGTGCTCTGGGACCGGCACACGCTGGCCGCGCCGTGCCGGGCCATCGTGTGGCAGGACCGGCGTACGGCCGGGATCTGCGACCGGCTGCGCGAGGCGGGCCACGAGCCGCGCGTGTCGGAGCTGACCGGGCTGCGGCTCGACCCGTACTTCACCGCGACGAAGCTGACCTGGCTCGCCGAGCACGACGAGACCACGTGGGCGGGCGTCCGGTCCGGGAACATCGCCATTGGCACGGTGGACTCCTACCTCATCGCCAGGCTCACGGCGGGCGCGCGGCACGTGACCGACCCGTCCAACGCCTCGCGCACCCTCCTGTACGGCCTCGCCTCCGGCGGCTGGGAGCCGGAGCTGTGCGAGCTGTTCGGGGTGCCCGTGGGGGCCCTGCCCGAGATCGTGCCCAACTACGGGCCGCTGGGGCTCACGGAGCCGTCCGCGTTCCTCGGGCTGGAGCTGCCGATCAGCGGGGTGGCCGGCGACCAGCAGGCGGCGCTGTTCGGGCAGACGTGCTTCGACGTGGGGGACGTCAAGTGCACCTACGGCACGGGCTCGTTCGTGCTGGCCAACCTCGGCGGGGAGATCGTCCGTTCCGACACGGGGCTGCTGACCACGGTGGCCTGGCAGACGCCGTCGGGCGAGCGCACGTTCGCGCTGGAGGGGTCGATCTTCGTGACCGGGGCCGCCGTGCAGTGGCTGCGCGACGGGCTGGGGCTGATCGGCACGGCGCCGGAGTCCGAGGCCGTGGCGCGCACGGTGCCCGACAGCGGGGGCGTGGTGTTCGTACCGGCCCTGACGGGGCTCGGGGCGCCGCACTGGGACCCCGGCGCGCGCGGGCTGATCACCGGCATCACGCGGGGCACGACGCGGGCGCACCTGGTCAGGGCCACGCTGGAGGCGATCGCGTTCGAGGTGCGGGACGTGGTGGAGGTGATGACCGGGGGCGCCGTACCGGTGCTCAAGGCCGACGGCGGGGCCGCCTCGAACGACCTGCTCATGCAGCTCCAGGCCGACCAGCTCGGGGCGGCGGTGGAGCGCCCGGCGATCCAGGAGACCACGGCCCTCGGCGCCGCCTTCCTGGCCGGGCTGGGAGCGGGCGTGTGGGCCTCGCGGGCCGAGCTGCGCCATACGTGGCAGCTCGAACGCCGCTTCGAGCCCGGCCCGCGGGACGACGCCGCCTACGAACGCTGGCGGGCCGCCGTCGAGCTGGCCTCCCGGCGATAGGACGTGCCCGCGGCTCGTCACCGCCCTCGCGCGTGGAAGACCCGGGCCGTCCGCGCGTACCCGATGGAGGCGGCGACGCGGTCGGCGGCCGCGGTGCCCAGCTCTCGTTCGGTGATCCACAGGCCCAGGTCCAGCCCGGCGCTCAGCGCTCCGGCGGTGATGCGGTCGCCGGCGTCGACGACGCGTTCCTCGACGACGTCCACGCCGTAGGACCGCAGTTCCTCGTACGCGTTGTGGTTGGTGGTCGCCTGCCGGTCGGCCAGCAGCCCGGCGGCGGCGAGCAGCAGCCCACCGGTGCACACCGAGGCCATCCAGCGGGTCGAGGGCGCCACCTCCGCGAGCCGGGACGGGAGCACGCCCGCCTGCGCCTCGGCCCAGGCGCCCGCCGGGGCCCGGTTCAGCCATCCGCCGCCCGGAACGATCACCCCGTCGGCCCGCCCCAGGACGGTGGGCACCTCGACCCTGACGGAGCGCATGCTGGTCACGGTGCCGGGCCGCTCGGCGGCGACCAGCTCGACGGTGAGCCCGGCTATGGACAGCACCTCGAACGGCCCGAACACGTCCAGTTCGTCGAAGCCGTCGAAGACCACGATCTCGATTCGCACGCAACCAGGATCTCGCGGCACCGCCGTCCCGGCGAGTCGCCATCAATCGTCGGGCAACGGCCGGACCCGTCATCTCCTTCACGCCACGGAGCGAGTGTCGCGTCCCGCCTCGTCCCGCACCCGCGCATCCTCCCGGGCCACCCCCAGGAACGGGCTGAACACGTCCACCTTGTCGCGGATGGAGGGTCGAGCGACAGCAGCAGGTACGCCACCGCCCACCCGGCACCGATCACCTTCGCCCAGACGAGGATCGGCGCGTCCAGGCCGAGGATCGGCTGGAGCAGCAGCACCCCGGACAGCGGAGCCGCCGTCACCACGACCGTACGCACCGGCGACCCGCTGGAAGAGCTGGCCGACGCCGTGTCGCTGGGTGAGCACATCGGCGAGGTGGCCGACCACCTGATCGGGCACTTCGTGGACCAGGCCAGGCGGTCCGGGGCGTCATGGACCGACATCGGGCGCAGCATGGGGGTCAGCAAGCAGGCCGTGCAGAAGCGGTTCGTGCCCAAGGACGGCGGCTCCCTGGCCGGGGAGCTGCGGGCCTACGCCCGCTACACCGATCGGGCCCGCCGGGTCGTCGTGCGGGCGCAGAAGGAGGCCCAGGACGCGGGGCACGGCCACATCGAGGTGGGGCACCTGGTGCTGGGGCTGCTGAGCGAGCCGGACGGGCTGGCGGCCAAGGCCATGGTGACGCTCGGGGCCTCGCCGGAGGCGGTCGGGGAGGCCGCCAGGGCGGTGCTCGGGCCGGGCGGGGAGCCCACGACCGAGGCCGTGCCGTTCGCGGCGCAGAGCAAGAAGGCGCTGGAGCTGACGTTGCGCGAGGCGCTGCGGCTGGGCCATCACTTCGTCGGGACCGAGCACCTGCTGCTGGGTGTGCTGTCGCTGGACGACGAGCCGGTGGCCCGGGCGCTGGCCGAGCTGGGAGTGACCAAGGAGCCCGCCGAGCGTGAGATCGTCCGGACGCTCGGCGAGATCCTGCGGGACACCATGGCCTGATCGGCCCCTGGTGTCCCGGGGGGCGCGTCAGGGGGCGCCGGCCGGGCCCTGGGCGAAGCGGGTCAGGAGGTTGGTGGTCGCGCGGCGGGGGTAGGGCGCCGCGCGGTCGGAGACGCCGTGGCCGCACCGCTCCCCCCGCATCGCGCACACCCAGCGCATCGTCCCCGACGCGAACACCCCTGCCCCGCTCGGC
>NZ_JBSFTC010000275.1:0-14895 GCF_053590415.1 Nonomuraea sp. NPDC003201 | reverse complement strand
TGCGATTTCCCTATCGCCCCGACAATACTCAAACGGGCCCGCGGGCGGGGGTGGTCTGTACTCTCGTCCTCCCCACCCCCCACCCCCCCCCGGGGGGGGGCCCCCCCCCCACGACGGAGATCCTGAACATCTTCATCTACCGCACCTTCGGCCAGGGGCTGTTCGCGCAGGCCACGACGATGAGCCTGGTGCTGTTCCTGCTGGTGGCCCTCATGGCCTTCCCTGTCATCTACGTGCTGCGCAAGCGGGAGGAGATCCTGTGACCCCCGTCGTCCCCGACCGCCGCGGGGTGAGCGACGCGCCCGTGTGGCGCCGGCTCCAGCCCGTGGTCACGTTCGTGCTCGTGGTGCTGTCCATCGGCATCCCGCTGTGGCTGGTGCTGGTGACGGCGGCCAAGTCCCGCGGCGAGGCGCTCACGCCGGACCTGTCGCTGCCGGCCGAGTGGCACCTGCTGGAGAACCTGCGGCAGGTGTGGGGCGACGGCGAGGTCCTGCGGGCGTCGCTGGGCAGCCTGCTCGTCGTCGTGCCCTCGGTGATCGGGGTGCTGCTGTTCGGGTCGATGGCGGCCTGGATCCTGGCCCGCCGCGCCACGCGGCTCAACGCCGTCCTGTACGCGCTGGCGATCAGCGGCATCGTGCTCCCGCCGGCCGTCGTGACCGTCGTCCTGCTGCTGCGCCAGCTCGGCCTGGCCGGGAGCGCGGTCGGGATGATCGGCGTCTACATGGGCATCTACATGTCCACGGTCATCTTCTTCGTCACCGGCTTCGTGCGGACCATCCCCACCTCCCTGGAGGAGGCGGCGCAGCTCGACGGGGCGAGCCCGATGCGGGTGTTCTGGCTGGTGGTGCTGCCGCTGCTGCGCCCGGTGCTGGCCACGGCCACCATCCTGGTCTGCCTGTACGTGTGGAACGACGTCTTCTACGCCTTCTTCGTGATCGGCGGACGCCTGGACACGCTCCCCCTCAACCTCTTCCGCGTGGCCGGCGCCGGGCTCTATCTCAACAACTGGCACCTGATCTTCGCGTACGTGATCCTGATGAGCCTGCCGCTGGTCGTGGTCTTCGCCGTCGCCCAACGCAAGATCATCTCGGGAATCACGAGCGGCGCCGTCAAGTAGCGGGCCGGTCAGCCCCTGAAGAGCAGTGAGTCCAGTCCCCTGCGCACGCCCGTCTCCTCGCCCGCGTGGCGCACCGCCGGCAGCGTCCCGGCCACGTACGGGCTGGGGTCGGTGCCGGGGTCGTGCCGCATGACCAGGCGTTCCCCCGGGCCGCCGAACACGATCTCGGTGCTCACCACGAAACTGGGCAGCCGAACCGAGTGGATGCGGCTCCCTGCGACCTCGGCGCCGCGCGCCTCCACCGGGCCGTGCAACTCGCCGAGCGGCACCGCCGGCTCGGGCGTGCGGACCGCTCGCGGAGCCGGCCGCTCCGCCAGGGACTTCCCCGCCGCGGACCGCGACACCCCGGCGGTCAGCGTCAGGTCGTCGGCCCGGTCGATCGCCGCGACGATCGGCGACGCCGTCCAGCCGGTGACCCCGGCGAAGCACACGTTGATCATGCCGTCACTCTGAGCGTCCAGGAAGCTCACAGCGGGGTCGACGACGGCCGGATCGAACAGTTCCGGCCATGTGGCTTCGTACGTCCGCGCTGTCCGTTCGTCGAAGTGGTTCTCCGGCACAAACCCCCTGTGCCCAGGACGCCGGGCGGCCGCCACCGATCAACCCGGCCTTCGCCTCGCGCCCGGCCCGGGATTGGCGGGCCGGGCACGACGGGAGAGCCGGGGCGGTCAGGCGCAGGTGTAGCCGGAGGGGAGTGCGGTGTCGCCGTTGGGGCGGGTGGCCTGGAAGCCGACGCTGGTGGTGGCGGCTCCGGGGGCGAGGGTGCCGTTGTGGCTGACGTTCCTGATGGTCACGGTCTGCCCGCTGACGGTGGCGGTGCCGTTCCACGAGCCGGTCAGCGTGTGCCCGGCCGGCAGTGTGAAGGTGACCGTCCATCCGTTGATCGTCGAGGTGCCGGTGTTGGTGATGGTCAGGGGCTGGATGACGTACCCGGTGGCCCACTGGGTCTGGACGGTGGGGACGGCCGTGCAGGTTCCGGTGGAGGTGCCGGGCTGGGTGGTGACCTGCGCGGTGTTCGAGACCGGCGAGGTGTTGCCCGCGGCGTCGCGCGCCCTGACCTGGTAGCGGTAGGTGGTGCTCGGGGTCAGGCCCGTGTCGCTGAACGAGGTCGTGGCCGAGGTGCCGACCTGGGTGAACGTGCCACCGCTCGCGCCGGGCGCGCGCAGGATGTCGTAGCCGGCGACGCCGGTGTCGTCCGTCGAGGCCGTCCAGCCCAGGGTCGTGCCCGTGGACGTGGTCGCCGAGGCCGCCAGGCCGGCCGGGGCCGTCGGCGGCGAGGTGTCGCCACCGCCGGTCGTCGTCGTGAACGTGACCGGCGGCGAGTCGCCGGACAGGTTGCCCGCGCCGTCCCGTGCCCGCACGTACACCTGGTACTGGGTGTTCGCGGTCAGGCCGGTGAGGGTGATCGAGGTGGTGGCGGACTGGCCGAGCTGCGGGTCGGTGGTCCCCTGCTCGCGGTAGACGTTGTAGCCGGCCAGGCCGGAGCCGCCCTGGTCGGTGGACGCGGCCCAGGTCAGCGTGGCGCCGGTGGCGGTCACGCTGGACGCGGCCGGGGCGCCCGGCGTGCTCGGCGGGGTGGTGTCGCCGGAGTCGCCGAGCGTGGGAGTCTGCCAGTCTCTCCACTCGGCCAGATTGCCGAGCGCCTTGGACGAGATCCTGATCGCGCCGGGGGCGTTGCCCGTCTTCAGCAGGAACTTCTGGATGTTCTGCTGGAGCGGGGTCCGCCATTCCGCCCTGTTGGCGCAGTGGTTGCCGTCCTGGATGTCGGACCAGTACGTGATGTTGTCCCCCGCGCCGAGCGCCTTGTAGACCTCCGCCCCGCCCAAGGCCGCCACGCTCGCGGACCTGGGTCCGAGATTGGTGATGTGCGGATTGTCCATGATGAACAGTCCGCGCGGCGCGACCATGGCCACCATTTCATGCGTGTCCACCGGCAGCCTGGTCGGGCTGCTCGTGAAGGAGCCGAACGCGTCGCCCAGCCACGGCTGCTCTCCGTACGCGCTGCTCAGGCTCTGGGCGCCCTCCCCGGGAATTCCGCGGAAGATGGGGACGCCGGCGCTGCCCGACTCGATCGGCATGGTCAACGCGATGCGCTGATCGAACGCGCCGATCACGAAAGCGCCCTTTCCGAAGCGCGAGCATCCCGTGACGCCGGTCGCATCCGCTTTGAGAATGCCGCCGCCCGACTGTTCGATGACGTCGATGATCCGGCTCACGCCCCAGGCCCAGGCGAGCAGCAGCCCCGTGCTGCTGGAGGAGCCGTAGATGCTGTAGAACGCACCCTGCTTGTTATTGCGTGGCGTGCCTTCCTTCCCGACCGCGTACGGGTCGTAATTGATGACGGCGGCGCCGGCCGCTTTGATGGCGGCCGTGTCCGCGCCGAATCCGCCCAGGACCACGACGGCCGGGAAAGGTCCGGAACCGCTCGGCAGATCGACGCTCGCCGAGAAACTCGAGCTCTTGCCGTTGTGGTTCACGTTCACGGTGATGCCGGTCCTCGAGACCGTTCCGGTGACGCTGGCCGGCTTTCCCGGCTTCTCGCCGTAGACGAATTTCTCCGCCAGCTTCTTGATCTCCTGGCGTCGGCACCGCCAGTCGGACTTGGCGGAGATGCGCGTACCGTCCAGCTTCTTGAAGGGGTCGGGAAGCTTGGAGTTGGTGGGTAAGGAGCCCGCGTCGGGCAGGCCGGTCACCGTGCAGTCGGCACCCTCGTCCTCGACTCCGGCCGCCGCGACGGCCTCGGGGGGCGCTACCGTCACCGCTCCGGCGATCGACAACGTCGCTGCCGCCGTCAGCGCGACGACCCTCGTACGGATCTTGGAGCGGGCCAAGCTGGTGATCACCAGGGCTCTCCCTTCCGGGTGGAGTGTTGGCGATCAGTGTGGGAATCCCCATGAAACATGTCAATATAAGACAGAAATATTTCAAAGATCAATCTTTTGCTTGGATTGTGAACTGGGAATATATCGGCACGATTGTCGAAACTTTCGGAGATGGGGCGACGTATAGGGCACCTCTGTCTCCATAGGGCCTGCTATTCCGAAAGTTTCGAGATATCGCCGTTCGAGCCGCCGACGTACACGAAGCCGCCTGCCACGACCGGTCTGGTCTCGATGGGGCCGCCGGTCGGGAAGCTCCGGCGCACCGTGCCGGTGGCGGGGTCGAGCGCGTGCAACGTTCCCGCGCCGTCCCCGATGTGAATGGTCCCGCCTGCCGCGACCGGGCCCGCCGGGCGGCCCTTGCCCAGCGGGAACGACCATCGCGACGCGCCGGTGGTGGCGTCGAGCGCGTGCAGCGCGCTGTCGGCGCCTGTGGTGTACACGAGTCCGGAGGCCACGGCGGCATCCCATCGGTAGCCGGGCTTCTCGCCTTCGGTCCGGAAGCGCCACAGCCCCGTGCCGGAGGCGGCGTCCAGCGCGTACGTCGTGCCGTCCCTGCCGCCGAGGTACACAGCCCCGCCGGCCGCCACCGGGCGGAAGTCGACGGAACCGGCGATCTCCGAGCTCCACCGGGCCTTCCCGGAGGCGGCTTCCAGGGCGTGCACCTCGCCGTCGGTGCTCGCGGCGTAGACGACCCCGTCGGCCCGCGCCAGATAGGTGTGGTCTCGTGCTCCGCCGGCCCGGAAACGCCATTTCCTGGCTCCGGAGGCGGCGGCCAGCGCGTACACCATGCCGTGGTCGCCGCCGACGTGGACGACGTCGCCGGCCAGCACAGGGTCGGGGTTAAGGACGTCGCCCTCCGGCCGGAAGGCCCACGCCCGCCTGCCGGAGGCGGCGTCGAGCGCCACGACCTCGGCGTTCGCGGACCAGGCGGGGCTCCTGGTCCAGACGTAGAGGCGGCCCGCCGCGCCCACCAGGTCGCCGGCCACGTTGAGCCTGCGGCTCCACCTCGGGCGGCCGGTGGCGGCGTCCAGCGCCGTCAGCCTGCCGGACGTGTTCGCGACGAAGACGGTGCCGTCCATCACCACGTGATCGAACTGAACGGGGCCGCCGGTCCGGAAGCTCCACCGCAGCCCGCCGGTGGCGGCGTCCAGCGCGGAGACCGCGCCGTCGCCGCTCGTGGCGTAGACGACACCGTCGGCCACCACCGGCTCGGCGTGGACGGCCCCGTCGGTCGGATGGATCCAGCCGCGCTCGCGGACGGGGCCGGGAGCGCGGGCGCCCGGCTGGTAACGGGCGAGCAGATTGTCCCGCAGCAACGGGGAGAGGAGCCGCACGGCCTGCCGTGAGGTGGAGCTCAGCCGGACGATGACGGGGCCCGCGTTGACGATCGTCGCGCCGTGGAGTCCGTTCGTCCTGGCCACGGTGTAGGAGAGGAAGTCCGGGCGCTGGGTGGTGAGGTCGACGGCATCGGCCCCCTTGACGGCGTCCATCTCGGCGGTGAACAGCTTTCGCGCGGCCGCGCTCGACGGGGACACCCATTCCACGGAGAGCGAGACGACGGCGCCGTCGTCCGTGGGCGGTATCCAGTCGCATGTCGCCGGTTTCGGCAGCGCCGGATCGTCCTGTCCGGGCACCGCGCGGTAGCCGTCCGCGAGGACGGACAGGTCACGGCCGGCCAGCAGGGAGCAGGCGTCCGGCCAGGCGCTCGCCGGGACGCCGCCGAACCGGGCAGACCCGTGGGAAAGCCCGTAGCCCAGCTTGTACGCGGTGAGGCGGCCGTCACCGTACACGAAAGCCAGGTCCCGGATCGCCCCGACGAGGGACACCGACCGCGCGGGCAGGTCGAGCGGCAGCGCGCCGAGCCGTCCGGTGGCGGGGTCCAGGGAGGTCAGGTACGCGGGCAACGGCCATCCGTCGTGCAGGAGGAGCGCGCCGTTGTCGCCCGTCACGGGGTACGAGCCGGCGAACAGGGGCGCGCTCCAGCGGGTCGGGTTCATGACCCGCGCGGCTTTCGAGGCGGTGGACGCCGGGCGGCCGTCCGGACCGTAGAAGAAGTCCTCCTCCCCCACCGAGGCGTGGACATATCCATCCGCATTGGCCGTGAGGGTCATCGGCGGGCCTCCGTCCGGCGGCGAGGCGAGCGACGACAGCAGGCGCTCCCAGCCGGGCCGCAGCGTGCGCGGATCCATCGAGGCGAGCCGCACCTGGCTGCTCGCGCAATAGCTGAGCAGCATCACCGATCGGGCGGTCGCGGCGCCTCGAAGGTCGCAGCCTCGCGGGTACGTCACCCGCGCCGTGGTCGCGCCGGTCCGGAGATCGAGGGCCTGGAGGTCGAAGGGTTCGGCGGGCCGCTCGAACACCACGATGCCGCGCTCGGTCACCATGATCCGCGGGCCCCGGTACACGCCGGCGCCGATCGCCCGGGGCCTATGAGTGGAGACGGCGATCGTGCGCCGCCACAGCGTGGCGCCCGTGGCCAGGTCCAGGCCGGTCAGGGCATGGGCGGCGACGTCGGGCGTTCCTCGCGACACGACCAGCGTGTCCGCCGCGATCCACACGCCGGTGACGGGCGCGGTGGGAGCCGGGCCTGCGGGGACGGTGCGCCGGAGCTCACCTGTACGCGGATCGTGGATCCGTACGGTGCCCTGTTGGGTCGCCATGGCGACCGCGCGGCCGGACACGGCGTAGCGCGGAGTCTCGAAGGGCGGCTCGCCGGTGCCGGCGTCCGCGGGCACCGACCACGCCACGCGCCACTCGACGGGTACGAGCGAGAGCCGCGGTGCGTCCGCGGACGAGCAGGCCGCCAGGACCACCACGAGCAGGATCGCCCCCGCGCGCCGCCCGAGCACGGTCAGCACCCCTTGATCTTTTGGATCTTACGCTCGATCGCGCACGCCTGGCCGCGCGAGATCGGCTGCCAGCCGCCGAGCGAGGAGACGGCGTAGTAGGCGCTGTAGGCGTCGGCGATGCCGGTTACCCGGAACGGGGTCTTGCCCGGCCCCTCGATCGTCACCTGCTCGGTCCGGTCCTCCGCCAGCACGGTGACCAGGAGATCGAACTCGTAATACGCCGCCGCGCCCTTGATCGACAGGGAGAGGGTGACCGGCTCGTCACGTTTCAGGTCTATCTGCTTCTTCCTGAAATACGAAGCGTCCTCTGCGGTGGCGAAGCGGGGAGCCGGCTCGTCGAGGTCGGCGGAGAGCTCGATGGTGTCGGCCTCGCCGGCGGGGGTGTAGACCAGCAGCGCGCCGTCCGACACCGGCTTGCGGTCGAGGACCCGCGGCTCCATGTCGACGATGCGTACGCTGCTGCGGTTGCCGATGAGGACGACGGTGACGTTCGCCTGTTCGAGCGGGGCCCGGCGATGGCCCGCCATGATCGTGTCACGGCCCGAACCTGACGCGTTGCCCAGCAGGGCCGCTCGTTCTCCGGGGTCGGTCACCGGCACCCTCAGGGCGGTGTCCTGCGCGGAGTAGTCGACGGCCACGTGGCCGACCTTGATCGGGGGCGCTCCGCTGATCCGGTCGACCGTGTCGGGTCCGCGGGCGTTGAACCAGGCGGTGAACACGACGCCGACCGCCGCGATGAGCACGGCGCTGAGAACGCCCGCCACCCACGTCCGCGTGGCCTTCCACCGCCCGGCCCCGGCCTCCTCCGGTCGAGAGGCGGGAGCCTCGTCGGCTCCAGCGGAATTCGCACGCCTTTTCCGGCGCGCTTTGGCCATGAGGCGTCCCCCTGTGCACGGCGAACGGCGACTGACTCTCCCCTTGCTGTATACCTATACGGCTGCGCGCCGTGATGTGGGGCTGTCGACGAATTTCCTATGGCACGGACGGGGCTCGCCCGCTCGCCTTCGTCAGCGGCTGGAGGGCGGCTGGCCGGCGGCGAGGGTGCGGACGGCCGCGACCACGGCCTCGCGGCGCCGGGCCAGGGCGGCCTTGTCGTCCTGCTCGTCGAGGACGAGGCGGCACAGCTGGGGGACGGCGAAGTTCCAGGCGACCAGCCCGAGCACGGTGAACATCCAGTCCTGGGCGGCGCAGGTGCGCTCGGGCCCGTCCAGTCCGGCGCCGACGCCGGCGTCCACGAGGTCGCGTACGTTGCCCCGATAGGCCTCGCGGCGTTCGTCCTCGCCCTGGACGGGACCCTGGCCGCTTTCCAGGGCCTCCCAGAGCAGCAGCCTGATCAGGTCCGGGTGGTCCTGGTACCAGTCGAACAGCTGCCCCACAGAGTCGGCCACCGTGCCGGGATCGAGGGCGTTGGCGTGGCAGACCTCGTCGACCTTGGCCCGCACCACGGCGCCGAACAGCTTCTCCTTGCCCCCGAAGTACAGGTAGATCGCCTGCTTGTTGGCCTTGGCGGCGGCGGCGATGCGCTCGACCCGGGCGCCGGCCAGGCCGTGCGCGGCGAACTCGGCGGTGGCGGACTGGAAGATCCGCTGTCGGGTGGCCTCCGCGTCGTAGCTCATGAACTGAATTAAACCATCCAGTTGACTTTCTGCGCGACATCCGCTTCGATCTAAACCAACCAGATGGTTTATTGCTGAGGAGAACATCATGTCCATAGCTCCCGTACCGGTCCGCTCGCCGCTGCCCACCGGCCTGGCCGGCTCCACCGTCGTCCTCATCGGCGGCACCTCGGGCATCGGCCTGTCCGCCGGTGTGCTGCTGGGCGGGGTGGGCGCCCGGGTGGTGCTGGTCGGCCGCGACCAGGCCAGGCTCGCCGCCGCCGTGGACCGGGTACGCGACGCGGCCCCGGCGGACTCGGTGCTCGGTATTTCCGCGGACGGTTCGGACGAGGACGCGCTGGCGGAGATCTTCGAGCGGGCCGGGCAGGTCGATCACGTGCTCGTGACGGCCGGCGGCCTGAGTGGCGCGGGCCCGGTGACCGAGCTCTCCCACGACGACTTCCGCTCCGTCCTGGACAGCCGGCTCTGGGGGGCGGTCGTCGCCGCCCGGCTCGCGGCGACCCGGCTGCCGGCGGGCGGTTCGATCACCTTCACCTCGGGCACGTACGTCGTCCGCCCGATCCCCGGCATGACCGGCCCGCTGGCGGCCGTCGGCGCGGTCGAGACCTTCACCAAGGCGCTCGCCGTCGAGCTCGCGCCGAAGCGGCTCCGGGTGAACGCCATCCGCTACGGCACCTTCGACACCCCGCTGCTGCGCACGCTGTCCGGGCTCGACGGCGACGCCGCGGTCGCCAAGGCCGGGGAGGGCTCCCCGCTCGGCCGTTTCGGCACCGCCGAGGAGGCCGCCGCGTCGGCGCTGTTCGTGATGGCCAACAACTACGTCACCGGCCAGGTGATCACCGTGGACGGCGGGCAGAGCCTGGCCTGAGCCGACCGGGGTGAGCGGCCCGGGCGCCGCTCACCCCGGTCCGCTCGTCGCTCGTTTCTGACCGCTCATCGTAAAGATCTTCAACACTGCATACCGTATGTGGTACGCGTGTGAGGTGGCAAGATTCCTCGACCGTTCCCGGATCGTGGCGGCACCCGGCTGGAGCCGGTGGCTGGTGCCGCCCGCCGCGCTCTCGGTCCACCTCGCGATCGGGCAGGCGTACGCGTGGAGCGTGTTCAAGCCCCCGCTGGAGTCCTCCCTTCACCTGTCGGGCACGCAGAGCGCGCTGCCGTTCCAGCTGGGCATCGTCATGCTCGGCCTGTCGGCGGCCTTCGGCGGCACGCTGGTGGAGCGCAACGGGCCGCGCTGGGCGATGTTCGTCTCGATGGCCTGCTTCTCCTCCGGCTTCCTGCTGTCCGCGCTCGGCGTGGCCACCCGCCAGTACTGGCTGGTCGTGCTCGGCTACGGCGTCGTGGGCGGGATCGGGCTCGGCATCGGCTACATCTCCCCCGTCTCCACGCTGATCAAGTGGTTCCCCGACCGGCCCGGCATGGCGACGGGGATCGCGATCATGGGGTTCGGCGGCGGCGCGCTCATCGCCTCGCCGTGGTCGGCGCAGATGCTGGAGTCGTTCGGCACGAGCACGGGCGGGATCGCCACCACGTTCCTCGTGCACGGCGTGGTCTACGCGGTCTTCATGACGATGGGCGTGCTGCTGGTGCGCGTCCCGGCGGAGGGCTGGTCACCGCCGGGATGGACGCGGCCGGTGGTCGCGTCGAGGCCGCTGATCACCGACGCGGACGTCTCGGCCCGCAACGCGATCCGCACCCCGCAGTTCTACTGCCTGTGGGTCGTGCTGTGCTGCAACGTCACCGCGGGCATCGGGATCCTGGAGAAGGCCGCGCCCATGATCAGGGACTTCTTCGCGGACACGGCCACGCCGGTCGCGGTGGGGGCGGCAGCGGGGTTCGTCGCGCTGCTGTCGCTCGCGAACATGACCGGCCGCTTCGTCTGGTCCTCCACCTCCGACCTGATCGGCCGCAAGAACATGTACCGCGTCTACCTGGGGGTCGGCGCGCTGCTCTACCTGGTGATCGCGCTGGCGGGCAACTCCTCCAAGCCGCTGTTCATCGTGTGCGCGCTGGGCATCCTGTCCTTCTACGGCGGCGGCTTCGCGACGGTCCCGGCGTACCTGAAGGACCTGTTCGGCACCTACCAGGTCGGCGCGATCCACGGCCGCCTGCTCACGGCCTGGTCCACGGCGGGCGTGCTCGGCCCGCTGATCATCAACGCCATCGCCGACGCCCAGAAGGCGGCGGGGCGGTCGGGGCCGGCGCTCTACACGACCTCCCTCTACATCATGATCGGGCTGCTGGCGGTGGGCCTGCTCGCCAACGAGCTGATCCGGCCCGTGAGCGACAAGTACCACGAGAAGCCGGCCGAGCCGGCCATGGAAGGGCAGGCGACATGACGTCCAGGCGGACCGCCCTGATGGTGCTGGCGTGGGCCTGGGTCGCGCTGCCCTTCGCGTTCGGCGTGTACGAGCTGGTGCTGAAGCTCACGCAGCTGTTCGACTAGCCGAGCAAGATCCGGTCCAGGTCGGGCGCGGCCTCCGTGTCGTTGAAGATCTTGACGGTGTTGGCGCCGGCCCGCAGCGTGACGGGCACGGTCGTGGTGTAGGGGGTGTTGTTGCCGGCGCCGCTCACCTTCACCTCGACCGGCGCCTCGCCGTTGACGCTCACGAAGTACGAGCGCGGCCCGTTGACGGTGAAGTCGATGAACAGCGTGTACTGCCGGGCCTCGGGCACCACCACGTCCTCGAACAGCACGAAGGCGTCGGGGGCGCCGCCGAGGTTGCGGACCTTCTGGCCGCCGGAGCACGGCGAGCAGTTGGTGATGCCCGCGCTGCCGAGCCCGTTGCGCGAGTCCTCGGCCTCGCGCATGAACACCCGGTCGGCGGGGCGCGGCCGGACGCGTACCTGCCGGGTGACCGTGCCGGCCCGGCCCAGCACCTCGAACGCGGCCGTCACCGGGATGTCCGCCGGCGTGACGTCCTGGCCGGGCGGCGAGGTGAGGGTCCAGGTGCCTTCGAGGGTCTGCCCGAGCCGCATCGAGGCCGCGGTGACGGGGGCGCCCTCGACGGTCCAGCCAGCGGGCGCGACCGGGGCGAGCCGCACCTGGTCGAGCGCGTCGTCGGCGTCGAGGCGCAGCTTGGCCGACACCTTCATCGTCTGCTGCCCGGGGCCGGCCCACTGCAGGCCGCCGGGTTCGACGGTCATGGTCGTCTTGGGCACGGACGAGGCGGGCGGCAGCGGCGCGACCGCCAGGCGGTCCACTCCCGGGCCCCTGGCCGCGTCGCTGAACAGGGTGATCGTGTTGGCCCCGGCCTTGAGCGGCACCGGCAGCGCGGTGGAGAGCGGCACGTCCGGGTTGTCCCCCGGGACCTGGACCTCGACGGGCACGGCGCCGTTGACGGCGATCTTCAGGGACGTGGGTGTGGCCGCCGTGTGGTCGATCTGCAGGCGGTAGTCGCCGGCCGCCGCCACCGTGACGTCCCGGTACGTGATCGCGTTGCGCGCCCCGCCGCCGAGCCCGGCGATCTGCGCGTGGCCCGAGCACGCCTGGCACAGGTCGGGACGGGCGGCGCCCGAACGGTGCTGACGCTCGGCCTCCAGCGGCACGGGGTCGCCGAAGGAGAGCGGATATTCGTTCGCGACCCTGATCTCGTCGATCTGCAGCTCGCGGAAGAAGCGCGGCGCCTGGGGGCCGGCCCAGGTGTTCAGCACCTCGAGCTTGAGGTAGCGGGCGCGCAGCTCGCCCAGGTCGACGACCTGCGTGCCGCGGGCGCTGCGCATCGCGCCGGCGCGGACCGGCCGGCCCCAGTGCCGGCCGTCGTCGCTCGCGTAGACGCGGTAGTCCTTGATCCGCGCGGAGTCCTCCGGGCGGCCGAACGTCTCCCGCGCGTACGTCGGCGACCATTCGCGCTGGCTGACCGCCAGGTACGCGGCCTTGCGCACGCGGCCGAGGTCGAGCGTCACCGAGACGGGCAGGGTCGCGCCGCTGTCCCAGTAGGCCTCGTGGCTGCCGTCCACGAGCGCCGCGGCGGGGTGGCCGTCGCGGGAGGCGGAGGCGGTGGCCTTGAGCCCGTCGTAGAAGCCCGGGCGGCCGGCCGTCTCGACCTTGAACACCGTGTCGTAGTCGTCCCATCGGGTGACGCCGAGGATGGTCAGGTAGCCGCCGGACTGGCTGAAGCGCATCCGCTCGCCCGTGCGCAGGTCGCTCGCCCGGGTCACCCGGTGGCCGTTGTCGCGCAGCCGTACCTGGTCGGTGCTGGGCCTGGTCACGACGTGCGCGTATTGGATCTTGGCGCCGGGCTCGACGGTGACGACGCCGTGAGCGCCGTCGTTCCAGAAGCCGGGCTGCATGCCGCCGTACATGTAGCCGCCGCCCTCGGTGCCCCTCAGGGACGCCTGGATCGGCGGGACCCACGTGGACATGAAGGCGTTGAACTCCTCCTGCTGCGGCGGGAACCTGCCGTTGACCATCGGGGTCTCGGCCATCAGCGACTTCATCGACGAGCCGGCGTTGGTGACGTAGCGGCCGGTGCTGAGGCGGAAGTCGACCGGGTGGCTGCCGCCGTCGTACCACCAGTCGCCGGTGGTGGGCAGCTTGTAGTCGGCCTCGACCAGGCGCGGCATCGGGGTCCAGGCGGCCTGCGGGTAGTCGTAGGCCGGGGTCATGCCGGTCTTCTGCTCGTTGCTGACCGTGTCCATGATCGGGGTGTCCTCGTTGTTGTTGCTCAGCAACCAGGACGGGCGCTTCTCGCGGATCTGCTCGTAGAGCCGGTTCTGCTCCCAGTACTCGTTGTCGTTGTCGATCCAGAACCCCGCCAGGTCCTGATATTTGGCCATTACCTCGAAGAAGAGGTCATAGCTGTACATGCCGAAGCCGGCGCGGGTGGTCAGGTCGACCTGCCGCCCCTTGTACGCCGAGTAGGCGGCCGAGTCGAGCGTCTCGACGCCCTGCTCGTTGTGCCACTGCGGATCGTCGGTCATGTAGAGGATGACCCGCACATTCTTGGCCTTCCCGGCGTTCACCAGCTCGCCGAGGAAGTCCCTCTTGGTGCTGCACGAGCCGGGGATCTGCGACGGCCACGGCCGCGCGTACCCGAGCCTGCTGTGGAAGGTCGCCAGCACGATGTACGAGGCGCCCAGCTTGCGGGCCTCGTCCACCCAGTAGTCCGGGCTCCAGCCGCCACCCGTGACGTCGCTCTCCCAGGCCGCGCAGTCGAGGTGGCGCGGCGCGGTGAACATGCCCCAGTGCAGGAACAGCCCGGCGGTCGAGTCGCGTAACCACTCCTGCCTCGGATGCTGAACCTCCGCGCCGGCGGGCGCCGCGCACAGGCTCGCGATCACGGCGAGAACGAGTGCGGCGAGGAGGGTACGGCGATGCGGTCGAAGTCCCATAGATCGCTTCCCTTCAGACATCCGACGAATACAGCAGCCCCAGCCCTCGGTCAAGAGACTTGACGCGCCAACGCGCCAAGTGATCCTATGACTCGTGATAGGAAAGTTTCCTAATGGAGGGTCGATGCGATTACTCACGACGAGCGCGCTGACCGCCGGACTGCTGCTGCCCGCCCTCCCGGCCGCGGCCGACCCCGTGGAATCGGGGCCGTGGACCTCGTACTCGCCCACGTTCACCGTCCAGGAGCGGGGCTGCGGCGACGTCGGCGACCTCACGTTCAAGCTGACCTGCTCGACCGACAGCGGCGACCAGCGGGCCGAACGGCGCTACGCCACCTACTCCGACGGCACGCGCCAGTTCGAGGGCTACTTCAAGATCACCAGCCTGCCCGGTTCGCGGATCAGCCTCAAGCAGACGTTCAAGACCACGGGCCCGTTCTTCATGCTCGCCGTCGAGCGCGGCGGACGGCTGTACGCGGTGCACGGCGGCGACACGATCGCCACGGGCGCGACGATCGGCACCACGGTCCGCGTCAACACCGTCCACGTGGTCGGCAGCGTGCACCGCACCTACATCAACGGGTCGCTGAAGCACACCGTGGCCAGCGAGAGCGGCAGCTTCTACGACAAGTTCGGGGCGTACCGGACGGCCAGCGGGCAGGGGCCCGCGACGGTCGAGTGGAGCGGCGTCCGCTTCTGGCGTAAGTAGGGGGCGATGAGGGCCGGGATGGTGTTGGTGCTGATGGCGACGGTGCTCGCCGGGTGCGCGGCCCCGCGGCAGGAGCAGCCGCAGGATCCGGCGGTCCGGCTGGAGGCCGCGCTCGTGTCGCCGACCGACGTCGCGCTGCGCTGGCGGGGCCGCGATCCGGGCGCCGCCGGGCACGTGATCGAGTTCGCCACCGAGCCTCAGGGGCCGTACACGATCCTGGGTTTCCTGCCGCCGGAGCAGACCGCGTACACCCATCCCGACCTGATGCCGCGCACCACGTTCCACTACCGGCTGCCGGGTCGAAAGGAACGATCATCGCGTCCTTCCTTGTCGCGGCAGCTGCGATCGCCGCCTTGAGCATCAAGTCGGCACCGGCGATTCTCTACCT
>NZ_JBSFTC010000274.1:0-15153 GCF_053590415.1 Nonomuraea sp. NPDC003201 | reverse complement strand
GGCGGGCCACCCTGCTCGGGCTGGCCGAGGGGTGGGCGGCGCTGGCGCCCGACGGGCGCTACAAGGTCCACGGCGAGCCGGCGGGGCAGTTCTGGCACGTGATCGGGATGTCCCGGTTCGAGCTGGGTGAGCTGGACCCCTACCTGCCGGGCGTGCGGCAGGTGCCGCTCGACTCGCCCTTCTGAGCACGGGTCAGCCGCGGCCGGCGCGCCTCGTCAGCTCCTCCCAGACCTCGTCAACCCGGGTGTCCAGCTCGGCCAGCGAGCCCTCGTTGGGGATCACGATGTCGGCCACCGCCAGCCGGTCCTCGCGGGAGGCCTGGGCGGCGATGCGGGACTTGGCGTCGGCCTCCGGCATGCCCCGGTGCTCGGCCAGGCGCCGGATGCGGGTCTCGTCGGCCGCGTCGACGACGATGACGACGTCGTACATGGGGGCCAGGTGGTTCTCCGCCAGCAGCGGCACGTCGTAGACGGTGATCGCGTCGTCGGCCGCCCGGCTCTGCAGCTCCGCCACCCGCTCCCCCACCAGCGGGTGGACGATCGCGTTGAGCGCGGCGAGCCGCTCGGGGTCGGCGAAGACGATGGAGCCGAGCCTCTCCCTGTCGAGCGAGCCGTCGGGGCGCAGCACGCCCTCCCCGAACGCGGCCACCACCCTGGCCAGCCCCGGCGTGTCCGGCTCGACCACCTCGCGGGCGATCCTGTCGGCGTCGATCACGACGGCGCCCTTGGCCGCGAGCCGCTTCGACACCTCGCTCTTGCCCGATCCGATACCGCCTGTGAGCCCAGTCTTCAACACGGGAAAAAGCCTACGGGGTCATCATCGTAGACATGAAGACGACGATCGTACGGGCCGCGCACGAGCAGGCCGCGGCCGTCGGGGACGACTGGGTGGGGCCGCAACACGTCGTGCTCGCCCTGCTGGCCGGCGAGTCCCTGGCCGCGCGGGTATTGACCGAGGCGGGGCTGGACCGCGCACACGCGCTCGAATGCCTGCCGCACCACGCCAGACCCGCGCACGGGGCGGGCGGCTTCGCCAACCCCGCCTTCTACAAGCTGTACGGCATCGCGACCGGCCTGGCGCTGGCCGCGGGCCGCCGGCAGGCGGAGCCGGCGGACTGGCTCATGGCCCTGGCCTACGACGTCGAGGAGGACCGGGGGCCGACGCCGCTGCACCTGTTCGGGGTGGACCCGGCGGCGGTGGCCGAGGCGCTGCGCGCGCACGGGGTCGGGACGCCGCCGGTCGACCCGCCCGTGCACGTGCCGTGGCGGGGCCGCCACCAGGTCATCGTGCCCGCCGCCGCCCTCCAGGGCGTGCTCGACCGGCTCAACGCCGACCATCCGGCGGGCTCGGAGTGGCGATGGGGATGGAACTGGGTGGACGACGACCTGGGCCGCGTCTTGATCACGGCTGAGGAAGGGATCGATCTGGCCGCATACGCAGATGGATCAGCGTCAGATGATCGTCCATCCGCTCCCGGCTCGTCTCCCGGTAGCCCAGACGGCGGTAGAGCTTGAGGTTGCCCCCTGACAGGTGCCCCGTGAACAGGTCGAACGCCTCCGCCTCCGGCACCGCCTCGTGCAGGGCCGTCAGCAGCGCCGTGCCGATGCCCCGGCCCTGGTGGTCGGGCGCCACGACCAGGCGGCCGACCAGGCAGGTCGTGCCGGACACCTGCCCGCGCACCGCCCCGATCACGCGGCCGGCGTCGAGCGCCTTGAGCACGACGCCGCCCTCGATGACCTTGCGGACCTGCTCAAGCGACTCGATGAGCGGCGGGATGTACGGGTCGCCGTACAGCTGGGCCTCGCTCACGTAGGCCGCCCGCTGCAGGGTGAGGATCTCGCCCGCGTCCGCCGTGGTCGCCCGTTCGATCAGCACGCGCAGCACCCTACCGCCCGCTCCTCACGGATACATGCCCGCCGTGAGCTCGCCGGGGCACTCGGTGCCCTCCTGCGGCAGCGTCCCGTTGACGAGGTAGTCGTGAACGTGCGTGCGCAGGCAGGTGGCACGGAGCCTGCCGACCCCCTGGAGCAGGTACGCGTCGGGCCCGTCGCCGTGCGACAGCACGACCGCCCCGGGGATGTGCTCCGCGGGCCGGGCGCCGGTGTCCAGCCGGCCGATCCCGACCAGGACCGTGGGGCCGTGACCCGGGGCCGGCACGTTCGGGGGCCAGCTCGGGGCGCCCTTGCGCGGCATGCCGAGGCATCGCGCGACCTCGTACCGGCCGCTCACCCATCCCACGCGCGGCGCCACCTCGCGCAGGCGCGTCTCCATCGCGAGGAAGCGCCGGTAGGCGGGCACGGCGGGCATGAAGTCGTGGCACCACATGGCTCCCGACACGGTCGCGGGCGCCGCCGGCGCGCTCACGGCGTCCGGCTTGGCCGCCTCGGTGTCCGGCTTGGCCGCCTCGGATGCCCGCTTGGTCGCCTCGGAGGCCCGCTTGGTCGCCTCGAAGGCCATCGCCGCCAGCCTGGTCGCGTCGCCCTCCCTGGCCTCGGACATGGCTCGGGCCAGCTCCGGCCAGCGCCCCGGGGCCAGCCCGGCGTGGACGGCCGCGGCGAGGCGCCGGGAGTTCACCGTACGCCCGGGGCCCGCGTGCAGGGGCGTGCGGCGGGTCAGGGCGTCGTAGACCTCCACGGCGTCGGTGTCGGCGTCGCCGAGCGGGCACCCCAGGTGCCTGCGGCACCAGTCGCGGAAGGAGAACAGCTGCCGCTCGGCCGCCCGTGCCTGGTCGGTCAGCCGCTGCGCCAGGTCCGGCTCGGTGTGGTCGGGCCCGCCTTCGAGGTACATCCGCCCGGTCCGGTGCGGGAACAGCTCCATGTACGCCTGCCCGTACACGGCCCCGTAGGAGGAGCCGAAATACCGCAGCCGGGGCTCCCCCAGCTCGGCGCGCAGGGCGTCGAGGTCGTGGGCGACCTGCCAGGACGTGAGCCCGTCGTAGGCGGGTCCGGCGGCGGCCCGACAGCTCCTGTCGTAGGCGGTGTTGTCGCGGGCGTAGGCGCGCCATCCGGCCCGTCCCGAGGCGAGGACGAGGCGCAGCGGGTCGGGCTGCGCCACCGCGCACTGAACGGCGGCCGCGCTCCCCCGGTCGCCGATCCCGCGCGGCTCGACCAGCACCACGTCGAACCACCTGGTCAGCTCGCTCACCCCCTCCGGCCGGGCGCGCACGGCCTGGACGGTGGAGGCCGATCCGGTGTTCACCACCAGGAAGCCGCGGCTGTGCTGCGGGTCCTGCGCGGGCATCCTCGCCAGGTCGATCTCGGTACGGGCGCCGTGCGGCCTGGCCCAGTCGACGGGCACGGACAGCTTTGCGCACTGCAACCCGTCGCCGCAGTCCTGCCACTGGGGAACGGCCGCGCCCTTCACCGCCGGCGAAGCGGCTGCCGCGGCCGCCAGCGCGGCTGCGGCAAGGATGATCACCCGCTGAACCATGCCCAATGCGTCGCCCCTGGGAATCGATCGTGGTGTCAACAGCGCAGGTCAGTCTGTCAGCGCCGATCGCCGCGGGCGGCGGGCTCGCCAACACCCAAGGTAAAATCTGCGACCCCCTCAACGCCTCGCCCGAAACCCCCCGCGCCACACCCCCCGCGCCACAGCCGCCGCAGGCCCATGGCGCCACACCTGCACCGCCTCGCCCGCCCTGGGCAGCCTCGCCAACGGGGCCGCCCGCCCGGCAACGCCCCCGCACAGCACCGCCCCGCCACGGCAGCGCTCCCCCGCGGAGCGCCGCACCCCACGAGCCCGCCCATGACGCTGCCCGCCGACGGCACCGCACCCCGCCCACCCGCGACGCACGCCAACGGCGCGGCTGCGACACCCCCGTGCGGGCCTCTGTGGCACGGTGCGAGCGGAGCGCCGCCGTCCCGGTGTCACCCCACCGCCCTGGGTGCCGCGACGCGCATAGTGGCGCCCACGGCGTCTCTCGCCCAGTGCCCAGATGCCCAGATGCCCAGCGCCTCTCGCCCCGGTCCCCGGCGGCCGGGCGCACGGACAGCCGGGCGCACGAGCAGCCGAGCGCACGGAAGGTGGGCGCACGAGCAGCCGAGGGCACGGAAGGTGGGCGCGCGGAAGGCGGGAATCCCCTGCAGCGGGAGGTTGTGGTGCCGGGGGTGCCCGATGCCGGGGGGCGGGCACTGGTGCGGCGGCCGGCCCAAACCCCCGGCGGTGGGGGCAGGCGTGCGGAAGGCCCCGCACCGCGAACGGTACGGGGCCTTCCGGAGTTAAGGCTGTGCCTCAGCCGGACCCGAAGGTCAGCTCTGGCCGCCCGCCAGCTTCTCGCGCAGAGCCGCGAGCGCCTCGTCCGAGGCGAGCGCGCCGCTGGCCGGAGCCGACGACGAGGAGGAGGAGCCGCCGGCCGGAGCCTGCGTCTCGCCGCTGTAGGACGAGGGAGCGGCCTCGCCGGCCTCCGCCTCGGCCTTGCGGGCCTCCTCGATCTGCTTCCGGTGAGCCTCGAAGCGCTGCTGGGCCTCGGCGTACTGCCGCTCCCACTCCTCACGCTGCTTGTCGAAGCCCTCGAGCCACTCCCCGGTCTCCGGGTCGAAGCCCTCGGGGTAGATGTAGTTGCCCTGGTCGTCGTACGTGGCCGCCATGCCGTACAGGGTCGGGTCGAACTCGACCTCGGTCCCGACGCCCTCGTTGGCCTGCTTCAGCGAGAGGCTGATGCGACGACGGTCGAGGTCGATGTCGATGATCTTGACAAAGATCTCGTCGCCGACCTGGACGACCTGCTCCGGGATCTCCACGTGGCGCTCGGCCAGCTCGGAGATGTGGACCAGGCCCTCGATGCCCTCCTCGACCCGGACGAACGCGCCGAACGGCACCAGCTTGGTGACGCGGCCCGGCACGACCTGGCCGATCTGGTGGGTGCGGGCGAACTGCTGCCACGGGTCTTCCTGGGTCGCCTTGAGCGACAGGGAGACGCGCTCGCGCTCCATGTCGACGTCGAGGACCTCGACCGTGACCTCCTGGCCGACCTCGACAACCTCGGAGGGGTGGTCGATGTGCTTCCAGGACAGCTCGGACACGTGGACCAGACCGTCGACCCCACCGAGGTCGACGAAGGCGCCGAAGTTGACGATCGAGGAGACGACGCCCTTGCGGACCTGACCCTTCTGGAGGGTGTTGAGGAACGTCTGGCGAACCTCGGACTGCGTCTGCTCGAGCCAGGCGCGGCGCGACAGAACCACGTTGTTGCGGTTCTTGTCGAGCTCGATGATCTTGGCCTCGAGCTCGCGGCCGACATACGGCTGCAGGTCGCGGACGCGGCGCATCTCCACGAGGGACGCCGGCAGGAAGCCTCGCAGGCCGATGTCGAGGATGAGACCACCCTTGACGACCTCGATGACGGTGCCGGTGACGATGCCGTCCTCGTCCTTGATCTTCTCGATCGTGCCCCAGGCGCGCTCGTACTGCGCGCGCTTCTTGGACAGGATCAGACGGCCCTCCTTGTCCTCCTTCTGGAGGACCAGGGCTTCGACGTGCTCTCCGACTTCCACGACGTCTGCTGGGTCGACATCGTGCTTGATGGAAAGCTCGCGCGAGGGGATGACACCCTCGGTCTTGTAGCCGATATCGAGAAGAACCTCGTCTCGATCGACCTTGACGACGGTGCCCTCGACGATGTCGCCGTCGTTGAAGTACTTGATGGTCTCGTCGATCGCCGCGAGGAAGGCTTCCTCGGACCCGATGTCGTTGACCGCTACCTGCGGGGTACTCGAGGTGGCCTCAGTGCTGGACGTCATGTGTGGAATTGCTCCGAACGCGGACAGGATGTCGATGTGGCGGATGCGCGGCAGGCCCTCTTCCGCATCAAGCCGAGGAATTACGACATCGACGTGACCGAGCGCGAGCCCGCTCCGTCTGAGGCGCGCGCGAGCCCACAGCGCAGCGATCAGCATATGAGACCATCGCCACGGGGTCAATCCGGGGAGCAATCAATACGCGTTGACCTGCAGTCCGCGCTTGGCGTCGATTTTACCTCGCAGTTTCTCCGGTATGGAGATGCGGGCCGGGTCGCCGTCGGAGACATAGCGCTCGCCGGGGTGCTTGTCCAGCCATTCCAGCCAGTACTGCGAGCACCACTTGCGGCACTCGCCCTTCTTGCCGTTGCTCTGGATGCGCTGGATGGCTCCCCGGTCGAATTTTTTCGCGTACGGCGAAAGCGACGGCTCCGCGCCGGCGAGGAACACGCCGGCGAAATCATACCGGGTGCCGTCCCAGGACCCGGTACGGGCGAGTTTCTTCGGCCGCGGCATCGACCCGAACGGCAGGGCCAACGTCCGCGACTCCGGCACGCCGAGCTTCTTGAGCAGGCGTTCGAGCCGGACGATCTGCTCGCGGACCTTCTTCTTGCGCATCACGCGCAGGTTGGGGTGGTTCCAGGTGTGGTTGGCCACCTCGTACCCGTGGTCGACCAGCCACTTGACGGCGACCGCCTGGGACTCCCGGTCGGTCAGCCCGAACGGCTCCCTGTTGATCCAGAAGGTGGCGACCGGCCGGAACCCCGGGTATTTCCCGGCCACCTCCTGGAGGACGGCCACGGCCGTGCCGGCCTTGGGGTTGCCGTTCACGTCGAGCGCGAAGTGGCTCGGGTGCCCGTCGTCGAACGTCAGCACGACCGGGAACTTCCCCGCCGGCACCTTGATGTCGCCGGTGACGAAGTCTCTGGCGGTGATCGGCACGTAGCCCTGCTTGGCCAGCTTCTCCAGCTCTTTCCTGAGCTGGTCGGGCGTCCTGTCGATCGAGGCCAGCCGCTTGGGGAGGATCCGGTGGTACATCAGGACCGGCACCAGCCCGGCCTCGTTGGCGTGCACCTGCCGGGCGAACTCGGGTGTGGCCACGACCCCGGGCGGCTCGCCCACTGGCGTCTGGCTCGGCGGTGCGACGCTGCCCTGGACCTTGGCCACGTCTTTCGGCTTGGCGTGCGGGCGCTGCTCGGACGGTAAGAGGCTCAGGCCGACGAGGGCCACCGTTACCACCACCACGTTGGCGATGCCGATGACCCGCGTGAGGGACGCTGAAATCCGCACAGAGCTCCTGGCCGCCTAGTGAAATTTCCTCCAGGTTAGTCGAAAAAGATGATCAGTCAGTGCCCGGCGTCCTCCCACGTACGCCCGACGCCCACGGAGACCTCCAGCGGGACGCGCAGGTGGTAGGCGGCGTTCATCTGGTCGCGCACGAGCTGCTCGAGCCGCTCCAGCTCCCCTGGCGCGACCTCGAAGACCAGCTCGTCGTGGACCTGCAGCAGCATCCTGGAGGCCAGCTTCTCCTCGCGGACGGCCTGGTGGACGTTGAGCATGGCGACCTTGATGATGTCGGCGGCCGAGCCCTGGATGGGGGCGTTGAGCGCCATCCGCTCGGCCATCTCGCGGCGCTGGCGGTTGTCGCTGGTGAGGTCGGGCAGGTAGCGGCGGCGACCCATGATCGTCTCGGTGTAGCCGTCGGTGCGCGCCTGCTGGACGATGGCCTGCAGGAAGTCGCGCACGCCGCCGAACTCGGTGAAGTACTCCTCCTTAAGCGCCCGCGCCTCCGCGACCGGGATGTTGAGCTGGCCGGACAGCCCGAAGTCGGACAGGCCGTAGGCCAGGCCGTAGTTCATGGCCTTGATGCGGGCCCGCAGCTCGCCGTCGATCTGCTCGGGCGGCAGGTTGAACACGCGCGCGGCGGTGGCCTGGTGGAAGTCGTGGCCCGACTCGAACGCCGCGATCAGCGACTCGTCGCCCGACAGGTGGGCCATGATGCGCAGCTCGATCTGGCTGTAGTCGGCCGTCAGCAGCGTCTCGTAGCCCTCGCCGACCACGAAGCCCTGCCGGATGCGGCGGCCCTCGGCGGTGCGGATCGGGATGTTCTGGAGGTTGGGCTTCTCGGAGGACAGGCGGCCGGTGGCGGCGATGATCTGGTTGAACGTGGTGTGGATGCGCCCGTCGTCGGAGATCTCCTTGATCAGGCCCTCGACGGTGGTGCGCAGCTTCTGCTGGTCGCGGTGGCGCAGCATGATCGTCGGCAGCTCGTGCTCGGTCTGCGTGGCCAGCCAGGCGAGCTGGTCGGCGTCGGTGCTGTAGCCGGTCTTGATCTTCTTCGTCTTGGGGAGGTTGAGCCGGACGAAGAGGATCTCCTGCAGCTGCTTGGGCGAGCCCAGGTTGAACTGCTCGCCGACGGAGCGGTGGGCCTCCTCCACGGCGTGCTTGACCGCGGCCCCGAACTCGGCCTCCAGACCCGTGAAGTATTGGCCGTCGACGGCGATGCCCGCCCGCTCCAGCTCGGCCAGCACGGTCAGCAGGGGCAGCTCGACGTCGGCCAGGAGCTGGGTGCCGCCGCGCCCGGCCAGGAAGGTCTCCAGGGAGTCGGCCAGCTCGCGCACGGCGTGGGCGCGCAGCGCGAGGTCCTTGGCCGGGGCGTCCTCGTCGTCGCCGAACAGCGCGGCCTGCCCGGTGGACTCCTCCTCGGCCCGCAGGTCGCGGTGGAGGTAGCGCCTGGCGAGGTCCTCGAGCGCGAACGTGCGCTGCCCCGGCATCGCCAGGTAGGCCGCCAGCGCGGTGTCGCAGCTCAGGCCGCGCAGGTCCATGCCCTGCGCCCAGAGCGCCAGGATGGGCCCCTTGGCATCGTGGACGGCCTTGGGGCGGCTCTCGTCGCCCAGCCAGGCCCGCAGGGCCGCCTCGTCGGCCTCGGTGAGCTTGACGGGGTCGATGTGGGCGGCGGTGCCGTCGGGCGAGGCGACGGCGATGGCGTCGATGCGGCCGGTGCCGCTGCCGTAGGCGCCCTTGAAGGCCAGCCCGGCCCGGCCCGCGGGCATCGCCGACAGCCAGCCGGCCACCCGGTCGGGGCCGAGCAGCACGGTCTCGACCTCGAAGCCCTGCTCGGGCTCCTGCTCGCCGCTGCCGAGCACCTTGAAGACGCGCTCGCGCAGCTCGCCGCGGATCTGCAGGGAGTCGAACAGCTTGTTGATCTCCTCGCGGTCCCACGCGCCCTGCGTGAGGTCGCCGAGGTCGACGTCGAGCGAGACGTCGCGCAGCAGCTCGGTGAGGCGCCGGTTCATCAGCACCTGGGCGACGTGCTCGCGCAGCTTGTCGCCGACCTTGCCCTTGACCTCGTCGACCCGGTCGACCAGCGCGGTCAGCGAGCCGAACTCGCGCACCCACTTGGCGGCGGTCTTCTCGCCCACGCTCGGGATGCTCAGGAGGTTGTCGCTGGGGTCGCCGCGCAGGGCGGCGAAGTCGGGATATTGCTCCGGCGTCAGGCCGTACTTCTCGACCACGGCATCGGGCGTGAACCTGGTCATGTCGCTGATGCCGCGCCGGGTCATCAGGACGGTGACGTGCTCGCTGACCAGCTGCAGCGCGTCGCGGTCGCCGGTGACGATCAGCACGTCCATGCCCTCCCCGGCCGCGCGGGTGGCGAGCGTGGCGATGAGGTCGTCGGCCTCGAAGCCCGCCTTGGACAGGTGCGGGATGCGCAGGATGTCGAGCAGCTCGTAGATGAGCTGCATCTGACCGCGGAAGTCCTCCGGCGTCTCGCTCCGGTTGGCCTTGTACTCGGAGTAGGCCTCGTGGCGGAACGTCGGCTCCGACCTGTCGAAGGCCACCGCCACGTGGGTCGGCTGCTCGTCGCGCAGGACGTTGGTCAGCATCGAGGTGAACCCGTAGACCGCCTCGGTGTGCTGACCATCGGTGGTCATCAGGTTGGCGTCCTTGAGCGCGTAAAAAGCGCGGTAGGCCAGGGAATGCCCGTCAAGCAGCAAGAGGCGCGGGCGGCTGGGGGTCACTTCACTCTTCGGCACACACGCAGCCTAGTCTGCGTCTGCGACAGAAAACCTGAGCTCGGAAGAGTGGAGACGTCCCTTTGACGCAGACCAACCCCCTGGACTTCTCGGTGCTCGGCGCCGTGCACGAGGGCACGCTGGCCGATCGCATGGGCATCGAGTTCCTCGAGGCCGGCCCCGAGCGGGTCGTGGGCCGCATGCCGGTCGCGGGCAACACCCAGCCCTACGGCCTGCTGCACGGCGGGGCCTCGGCGGTGCTGGCCGAGACGCTGGGCTCGGTGGCTGCCGCCATCCACGCGGGTCCCGAGCGCATCGCGGTGGGCATCGAGATCAACGCCACCCACCACCGCTCGGCGACCGCCGGGCACGTCACGGGCGTGGCGACCAGGCTGCACGGCGGCCGGACGCTGGCGACGTACGGCATCGAGATCACCGACGAGCAGGGGAAACTCGTGTGCACCTCTCGTCTCACGTGCATGTTGCGCGACCGGTGAAACTCCTGTCCCTTTGCGCGCCGCGCCCGTAGGTCGATACGGTGGTCCGAACGCGAGCCCGCGGGGTGGCCCAGTAGAAAACGTGTGCGGCCGGGGAAGCCCTGCACGGTCCCAAAGGCCGCCCGCGCGGGCTCGTCCACGTTTTACGGCGATCGTTACGGATTCGTTCGCCGAGACGCCAGGCGTCTACGGCGATTTAGCCCCTGACCTGGCTTGTTGTTTGCTCACATCAGCGACACACACATGTCACTAATTGGTGACGAACGATACTGAACCGGGCGTCACCAGAATAAGCTCCCGCCACAGCATCCCAGTTGTGCCTGCGATGCGCGCGTGTCGAGATGGAGGGGCACAACCCCGCCTTGACCTACTTGAGGGAGCACCATTGCGCAGAGCCGTGATCGCGTTCACGGCCTTCCTGGGTGGACTCGTCTTCCTGCTGGCCAGCCCCGCTCACGCGGGGCCCGCCGATTGCCAGGGACTGAGGGGAACACTCAAACTCCAAGGCCAGCCAGTGAACGGCGCCAAAATCGCCGTGACCACCGAGAGCGGACAACCCGTTAAGGAGGTCACGAGCAACGCACAAGGCACTTGGGACGTTCCGGTCGACAAGCCCGGTAAGTACAAGGTCACCTTGGATGTCAGCAGCCTTCCGAAGAACGCGGAGGTGCGTGGCGGCAACAATGTCCGCACGCCGACCGTCTTCGAGGGCAACTGCTCGACGGTCCTGTTCGCCCTCCAGGCCAAGGGCGCTCCCGGGCAGCAGCAGGAGAGCGGCGGCGAGAGCTCGTTCTGGACGACTGCCGCGCAGCTGACCTTCGAGGGCCTGAACCTCGGCCTGATCATCGCCCTGGCCGCGCTCGGTCTGTCGCTCATCTACGGCACGACCGGCCTGACCAACTTCGCCCACGGCGAGCTGGTCACGCTCGGCGCGATCCTCGCCTACGCGTTCAACGTGGGCTTCGGGCTGCATATCATCCCGGCCGCCGTCATCGCGGTCGTGGTCGGCGGCTTCCTCGGCTACCTGCAGGACCGCCTGTTCTGGGGTCAGCTGCGCAGGCGCGGCACCGGCACCATCGCCATGATGATCATCTCGATCGGCGTGGCGCTGTTCCTGCGGTACGTGTTCCTGATCTTCTTCGGCGGCCAGAACGAGGCCTTCGCCCAGTACACGGCCCAGCCCGGCATCCAGGTCGGCCCCATCACGGCCGCCCCCAAGAACTTCGTCGCCATGGGCATCGAGCTCGCGGTCCTGATCATCGTCGGCCTGGCCCTGATGCGCACCCGCACCGGCAAGGCGGCCCGCGCCGTGGCCGACAACCCCGCGCTCGCGGCCTCGTCCGGCATCAACGTCGACCGGGTCATCCGGATCATCTGGACCACGGGCGGCGCCATCGCCGCGCTGGCGGGCATCATGCTCGGCCTGTCGCAGAGCCTCAAATACACGATGGGCCAGGACATCCTGCTGCTCATCTTCGCCGGCGTGACGCTCGGCGGGCTCGGCACCGCGTTCGGCGCGCTGGTCGGCTCCTTGGTGGTGGGCCTGTTCATCCAGGTCTCCACCCTGTGGGTGCCGCCGGAGCTCAAGAGCGTCGGCGCGCTGGCCGTACTCATCATCGTGCTCCTCGTCCGGCCGCAGGGCATCCTGGGCCGCCGCGAGCGGATCGGCTGATCGGGGGAGGATCAGAATGGACTGGATCACGATCATCAGCACCACGCTCAAGTCCGCCATCGGCGTGGACACGGTGCTGTACGCCCTCGCGGCCATCGGCATCAACATCCACTTCGGTTACACGGGCCTGCTCAACTTCGGCCAGGCCGCGTTCATGGGCGTGGCCGGCTACGGCCTGGCGGTCACCGTCACCGTCATGGGCCTGCCGTTCTGGATCGGCATCATCGTCGGCCTCGCCGCCGCCGTGCTGCTGGCGATCCTCATGGGCATCCCGACGCTGCAGCTGCGCGCCGACTACCTGGCCATCGTCACCATCGCGGCGGCCGAGATCATCAGGCTCGTCTTCCGCTCGGTGGCCTTCAAGTCGGTCTTCGGCGGCTCCGACGGCCAGCGCGGCTTCTCCGACGGCTTCTACGCCCTCAACCCGTTCCCCGAGGGGGACTACGGCTTCAACCTCGGCCCGGTGCCGATCTTCTTCAACAACCGGGTCCTGTGGGTGCTGGTCGTCGGCTGGGCGCTGATCGCCATCTGCTGCGGCATCGTCTACCTGCTCATGAAGAGCCCGTGGGGCCGCGTGCTCAAGGCCATCCGCGAGGACGAGGACGCCGTGCGCAGCCTCGGCAAGAGCGTCTTCTCGTACAAGATGCAGTCGCTCATCCTGGGCGGCGTCATCGGCTCGCTCGGCGGCTTCATCTACGGCCTGGCCTTCGCCTCCGTGCAGCCGGACGTCTTCGGCACCGAGACGACCTTCTACGTCTACACCATGGTCATCCTCGGCGGCGCGGCCCGGGTGCTCGGCCCGGTCGTCGGCTCGATGATCTTCTGGGTGCTGCTGGTCTTCATCTACGGTGTGCTCACCGAGGCGGTCGGCGCCGGGTACATCACGTTCATGGACACCAACCAGGTGGGCGCTTTCCGCTACATCATCGTGGGTCTTGGCCTCATCCTGTTGCTCGTCTTCCGGCCACAGGGCGTCTTCGGTGACAAGAGGGAGATAGCAATCGATGCACGCTGAAACCACCACCACCGAGCGCAAGGCGGCCGCCCTGGCGGCGTTCAAGGACCTGGCGCGCGATCCCGGCGTGCCCAAGCCCGACCCCATCCTCGTGGTGGACAACGTCGTGCGCCGCTTCGGCGGCCTGACCGCGGTCGAGGTCGGCCACGTCGAGATCCAGCGCGGTTCCATCACCGCGCTGATCGGCCCCAACGGCGCCGGCAAGACCACGTTCTTCAACCAGCTCACCGGGTTCGACACGGCCGACTCCGGCTCGTGGGCGTTCAACGGGAAGTCCATGAACGGCGTGCCCGCGCACAAGGTGGCGCGCGCCGGCATGGTGCGCACGTTCCAGCTCACCAAGGCGCTGTCCCGGCTGACGGTCATGGAGAACATGCGCCTGGGCGCCCAGCAGCAGAAGGGTGAGAGCTTCTTCCGCGCGCTCATCCCGAGCCTGTGGCGCGGCCAGGAGGACGAGATCACGGTACGGGCCGAGGACCTGCTGGAGCGGTTCAAGCTCGCCGCCAAGCGCGACGACTTCGCCGGATCCCTGTCGGGCGGCCAGCGCAAGCTGCTGGAGATGGCCCGCGCGCTCATGGTCCAGCCCGAGCTGGTCATGCTCGACGAGCCCATGGCCGGGGTCAACCCGGCGCTGACGCAGTCGCTGCTCGGCCACGTCAAGGACCTGCGCGAGCAGGGCATGACGGTGCTGTTCGTGGAGCACGACATGGACATGGTCCGCGACATCAGCGACTGGGTGATCGTCATGGCGCAGGGGGCGGTCATCGCCGAGGGCCCGCCCTCGACGATCATGTCCGACGAGCGCGTGATCGACGCCTACCTGGGCGCCCACCACGACGCGCCGCTCTCGGAGACCGAGCTGGAGGCCCAGCTTCACGAGGCCGAGGCGGCGCTGGAGGCCGAGATCGAAGAGGAGACGCAGAAGTGACCGTCCCTGAGCCGGCCCAGTCGAAGGCGGCCGTCACCGACCGCGGCGACCACCTGGCAGGCGCCGAGGACGCCGTGCTGAGGTGCGACGAGCTGATCGCCGGCTACCTCCCGGGCGTCAACATCCTCAACGGCTCCGACCTCTACGTCAAAGAGGGCGAGCTGATCGGCATCATCGGCCCCAACGGCGCCGGCAAGTCGACCCTGCTCAAGGCCATGTTCGGGCTGGTCACCATCCGCAGCGGCACCGTGCTGCTCAAGGGTGAGGACATCACGAACATGAAGGCGCACTCGCTGGTCTCCCGCGGCGTCGGCTACGTGCCGCAGACCAACAACGTCTTCCCCAGCCTCACCATCGAGGAGAACCTCGAGATGGGCGCCTTCCAGGTGCCGGGGAAGTTCAAGGAGCGCTTCGAGTTCGTGGCCGAGCTGTTCCCCGCGCTCAAGGAGCGGCGCAAGCAGCGCGCCGGCTCCCTGTCCGGCGGTGAGCGGCAGATGGTCGCGATGGCCAGGGCCCTCATGACCGAGCCGTCCGTGCTCCTGCTCGACGAGCCGTCGGCGGGCCTGTCGCCCAAGCTGCAGGACCTGGTGTTCATCCAGGCCCAGCAGATCAACAAGGCGGGCGTGACGGTGATCATGGTGGAGCAGAACGCGCGGCGCTGCCTGCAGATCTGCCACCGCGGCTACGTCCTCGACCAGGGCCGCAACGCCTACACCGGCACCGGGCGGCAGCTCGCCAACGACCCGAAGGTCATCGAGCTGTACCTCGGCACGCTGGCCAAGGCGTAAGACGATCGAGAACGGCGAAGGGGCTCCCATGGGCCCCTTCGCCGTTCTTTAATGTGCGTTGTGAAACGTTTGGCGACAGTCGCGCTCATGCTTCCCGTCCTGCTCGTCGGCTGCCAGGGCAACGCCTCGTCCGCGTCCAAATACAGCACCGGCGGCGATCCCACCGACAGCCCCTGCGCCCGCGTGGTCTCGGCCATCGGGTACGCCAACCTCATGCTGAAGCCGAAGGGTCAGGAGGACCGGCAATATTTCGAGGACGCCGTGATCGGCCGCCTGGCGGAGTTGCGCGGGATCACGCTGGAGTTCGGCGACCGGCTGCCCGACTCGCTGAAGGGCGCCGTGCAGACGATCAAGACCACGACCGCCGGGCTGTCGAGGAACGACGTGCCCCGGGAGCGGCAGGTGGCGCTGCTCAAGCAGTACCGCGTGGCCGCCGACCAGATCGTGGCGGGCTGCAGGTAGCGACGAGAAGGGCCCGGCCGTGGCGGCCGGGCCCATCCGG
>NZ_JBSFTC010000273.1:0-15163 GCF_053590415.1 Nonomuraea sp. NPDC003201 | reverse complement strand
ATCCCGTTTTTGGTGCGTACGTGATTTTATTACAGAGGTCTGATCGGGCGGGGGGGTCGCGGGGGGGGGGGCGCCGGCTGTCGGGCGGCCCCGGCGCCCGGGCCCCAACCCCACGCCGGGGCATAGTCGGGAGCACGTGCGAACCGGAGGTGTCCCAGGTGCTGCCCGTACTCGACCCGGACCAGGTGGAGTCCCTGGACCTGACCTCACCGACGATCCATGCCGAGGGTGACCTGTCGGCGGTGTGGCGGCGCCTGCGGTCGGAGCACCCGCTCTACTGGCATCCGCCGATGGGCGGCCACCCGGGCTTCTGGGTCGTCACCCGGCACGCGGACGCCGTCAGCGTCTTCCGCGACGGCCGGCGGTTCACCTCGACGTCGGGCAACGTGCTGGAGACCCTGCTCGTGGGCGGTGACTCGGCCACGGGCAAGATGCTCGCGGTGACCGACGGCCCCCGCCACACAGAGGTACGCCGCATCATCACCGGCGCGCTGACCCCGGCCGTGTTCGACCGGCTGGCGCGGCGGATCGAGGATCAGGTGCGGCGGCTCGTGGCGAACGCGCTGGAGCGCGAGGACTGCGACTTCGGCGACGACGTGGCCGCCCAGGTGCCGCTGGCCACGATCTGCGACACGCTCGCCGTGCCCGACTCCGACCGCGCCTACATCCACCGGCTCGGCTCCACCTCGGTCAGCTCGCACGGCCCCGCCCACACCTCGGCCGACGGCTGGAACTCCAAGAACGAGATCCTCGCCTACTTCATCGAGCTCGCGGAAGAGAGGCGCGGCGGCGACGCCGACGACCTGGTCAGCATCCTGGCCAACGCCCGCGTCAAGGGGCGGCCGCTCGGCACCGACGAGATCGTCTTCAACTGCTACAGCCTCATCCTGGGCGGCGACGAGACGACCCGGCTGGCGATGACCGGCGCGGTCCTCGCGCTGGCCGAGAACCAGGATCAGTGGCGGGCGCTGCGCTCGGGTGAGGTCGGGCTGGACAGCGCCGTCGAGGAGGTGCTGCGCTGGACGACACCGTCGCGGCATCTCGGCCGGCTGGCGGCGGAGCCGGCGGACCTCGGTGGCGGCCGGGTCGAGGCGGGCGACATCGTCACGGTGTGGCTGGCTTCGGCCAACTTCGACGAGCGGGAGTTCGCCCGTTCCGAGCGGTTCCTCCTGGACCGCACGCCGAACCGGCACCTGACCTTCGCCTACGGGCCGCACTTCTGCCTGGGCGCGCGGCTGGGCCGCATCCAGCTCGCGGCGACCCTGGCCGCCCTTCGTGACCTGGTCGGCGAGATCGAGGTCACCGGCACCCCCCGGCGCGTCTATTCCAACTTCCTCGGCGGCACCTGCAACCTGCCGGTCAGGCTCACCTCGTCCAGCTAGGAGTCCAGCTAGGAGTCCAGCTAGGAGTCCAGCTAGGAGTCCAGGTAGGCGTCCAGGTAGGCGGCGAGGTCGCCCAGGACGGGGTGTTGGAAGACCGTCACCATCGGGATCGCCGGGACGCCTTTGCGGCGCAGGTGCGCGACCAGCCGGATGGCCAGCAGCGACTGGCCGCCGAGCTCGAAGAAGTTGTCGTCCACGCCGACGCGCTCGATCTCCAGCACATCGCGCCACGCGTCGGCGACGAGCCGCTCGGTCGGGCTCATCGGCGCCGCCTCGGCGGAGCTCTCCTGCCGCACCGGGGGCGGCAGCGCGCCGCGGTCCACCTTGCCGCTGCCGGTCAGCGGGAAACGATCAAGCCCGACGAGTACGGCAGGCAGCATGTACTCGGGCAGGTAAGCGGCGGCGGCGCGCCGTACCAGATCGGCGTCGAACGAGCCCGCGCGCTCTAGCCTGCAGTAGCCGACGAGACCCGCGCCGCCCGGCATGTCGTCGCGGACCATCGCGACCGCCTGGACCACGCCCGGGCAGCGGCTCAGCACCGCCTCCACCTCACCCAGCTCGATCCGGTACCCGCGCAGCTTCACCTGGTCGTCCACGCGGCCGACGAACTCCAGCCGCCCGTCGGGGCCGATCCGCGCCCGGTCACCGGTCCGGTACATGCGCGTGCCGTCGCCGGCGATCACGTCGGCGACGAACCGCTGCGCGGTCAGCGCCGCAGCGCCGGCGTAGCCGCGGGACACGCCGTCGCCGGCCACGTAGATCTCACCGTCGACGCCGGGGCCGACCGGCCTCAGCTTCTCGTCGAGCAGGTGGACGCGGACCCCGGGCAGGGGCTCGCCCAGGTGCGGCCCGGACGTGTGGTCGATCGGCGCCCACGTGGCGTCGACCGTGCATTCGGTCGGGCCGTACAGGTTGACCGGCGCCAGGACCCCGGCGGCCCGCCGGTCCGCCAACCGGCTCCACAACGCGGGCGCGACGGCCTCCCCGCCGACGAGCAGCCGCAGGGGCGGCCCCTCGGCGCGTCCGGTCAGGTGGTCGAGCAGCGACACCAGGTGGGACGGCGTGATGTCGAGCTCGTCCAGCCGCTCCTCGGCGATGAGCGCCGCCAGCGCCTGCGGGTCGCCGCGCACCTGGTCGTCCACGAGGACGACGGTGTCGCCCCGGCACAACCGCGACCACTGCTGTACGGAGGCGTCGAACGACGGGCTGGCGTTCCACCCGATCCTGGCCGGCCCCGGCCCGACGGCGTGCGCCAGCTTGTCCACGAGCGCGGCCAGCGACCCATGCGTGACCTCGACGCCTTTCGGCCGCCCGGTCGAGCCCGAGGTGTAGATGACGTAGGCCCGGTCTCCGGGCAGGATCGGGGCGCGGCCCGGGACCGCTCCGGCGGCGACGCGAGCACAGGTGTCCACCGTCAGGACCTGCCTGCCGAGAGCGGGCGAGACGCGGCGGCGGGTGACGGGATCGGACAGGACCAGCTCCGCGCCCGCCTGCCGGCACATGTAGCGCAGCCGGTCGATGGGCAGCGCCGGATCCAGCGGCAGGTAGGCGCCTCCGGCGCGCAACGTGCCGAGCAGGGCGACCGCGAGGTCGATCCCGCGCGGCAGCAGCAGCCCGACCAGGGACTCGGCGCCGATGCCGCGGCTGATCAGCCCGGCCGCGATCGCGGCGCTGCGCGCGGCGAGCTCTCCGTAGGTCAGCACGCCGCCTCGGTGGACGATCGCCGGGCGGTCCGGGCAGGCGGCGGCCGTCCGCTCGAATCGGCTGACCACCGTACGCGGGCCCGGGGCCGCCGGGTCGGTCGTGTCGGCAGGCGCGGGCAAGGTCATGCGGTTCTCCCGGGCGTCAGTAGCTGAACTTGGCCGGCGCCACGTCCAGCACGGCCACGCTGTCGGCGAATCGCCGCTCCAGGGCGGCCAGGCGCTCCGGGTCGCCGCCCCGGTCGCGCACCCCCATGAGTTCCTGGCTCGTCCGCAGGAGCCCCATGAGCTCCCGCACGCTCACGCCCTTGCCGTCCAGGTAGGGCAGCGACCAGAAGTCGAAGTCGTACAAGGGCAGCCACACCGACTCGGTGACGCGGTCGAGCATCTCGTCGGTGAGGTCGGCGGCCTGCGAGGAGGTCATGCTGAAGTGCGACCACTTGTAGCCCTCTCCCTCGATGCCCAGCAGTTCCTTCTGCTGGTAGATCGGCGAGCGGGGGTTGGCCCACCAGGCCTGTGCCCGCCACAGGTCGGGGGCGGTCTCGTTGAGGAAGTCGATGGTGTTGCCGACGGTCTTCTCGGTCTCGCCGGGGAACCCGACGATGATCGAGGCGAAGGTGGTCACGCCACGTTCCTTGAGCCTGGCGATGCCGGCGCGGTACTGGCTGTCCTGCGCGAGCTTGTGCATGTTGGCCAGCACGTCGCTGTCGCCGGACTCGATGCCCAGGAAGACACCGGAGCAGCCGCTGGCGGCGGCCAGGTCGAACGACTCCTCGTCGCGGGCGTTGGAGCAGCGGAAGTAGGAGTACCACCGCAGGCCGAGATCCTCGTCGATCATCATCTGGCAGAGCTGCTTGAACCGCTTCGGCGGCACGTTGAACGTGTCGTCCACGAAGACCACGTTGCGGACGCCGAGCTCGGCCAGCGCGCGAAGCTCCTTGCGCACCGTCTCCACCGAGGCCGTGGTGAGCGCCCCGGCGCGCGTCGGGTAGTCGCAGAAGCTGCACTTGAACGCGCAACTGCGCGCGGTGCGGAGCTGCGCGGTCGGGCCGATGAGGTCCGGGCTGAAGCCGGCCCAGTCGATCGAGCATTCGTCCAGATCGTTGGCCTCCGGGCGGCGCCTGGTGCGCACCCAGGTGTCCTCGGGGCAGTGGATCAGGTTGTCCACGTCGGACAGGTCGCCGCCGGCGCGTACGGCCTGGCAGAGCTGGCCCAGGCTGTGCTCACCCTGCGATTCCTGGATGTAGGAGTCGGCGCCCATGGCGAAGAAGAAGTCCTGGACGGCGCCGTTCACGCCGGACTGGCACAGGTTGTCGATGAGCGGGCCGCCGACCACGATGTGGCTGGTCGGCGACATCTGGCGGATGTACTCGACGACCGGGCCGACCGGCAGGATGTTGACGTAGAAGGTGGTCGTGATGGCGACGACGGCGGGCCGTTCCGCCAGCAGCGCCGCCAGCCGGTCGCGCTCGCCGGTGAACAGCGAGACGGGCTCGGCGCGCAGGCCGCGCCTGCGCAGGTAGCTGGTCAGGTAGAGCGCCGCCAGGTTGAACACCTCGCCGACGTGGTATCTGTCGGCCCGGCCGGTGCCGCGGTTCCTGAGCCGGCTGAACGCGTCCAGCCACGGCATCGCCGCACCGTCGACCACCAGGTGCTCCGCGCGCATGATCTGGTATTCCGGCGTGCCGGGACCGGCCCGCTCGCACATGACCCGGTAGTCGTCGAAGTCGCCCTCGTTGTAGCCGATCACCACGCAGTCGAGCTCGCTCATGCCGTCTCCCGTACGGTGTGGCGCTGTTCACGGTCCAGCCACCACTCGATGAAGATGAAGGCGAGCGTCCATGGCAGCCAGGTGACGCTCGCCGAGACCGCCTGTTCCAGGGCGTGCTTGTCGCCGCCGAACGTCGTGTCGAGCTGGTTGGCGAGGATCATCCCGATCGGGAAGCCGAGGAGCCGGTTGAAGATGATCGAGATGGTGAGGGTGAAGCTGCGCAACATCCACCGGCGGTGTTCGGCGTAGCGGCCCCGGCGGGCGTTCACGAAGCCGAAGGTCGTGACGGTGAACCACAACGACGCCAGCACGATGTCGCTCAGCGCGCTGACCGGGCCGAACCCCCACAGCACCGAGATCACCACCGCGGCCGTCGCGGCAGGCCACACGCCGGCGACGACGTAGGCCCGGCCGACGACGCGGTGCACGCGGGGGTGTCTGCGGCGCAGCCACGGCCACACCTGGAAGACACAGCCGACCATGGCCACCGTGGCGCCGAGTATGTGCGTCATGAGCACGGGGAAGAACCAGGGCTGTTCGTCCGGCGAGATCCTGCCCACCTTCGGGTTGAAGGCGAGGTACCGCGGAATGGACAGGCTCACGAATATCGTGACGGCGATCGCGAGCACGCCGAGGGCGATGCGGCCACCGAGCCGCCGCCGACGGGGCCGGGCTGCGCGGCTGGGATGACCGTCCCGCTCCTGACCGTCGGTCTGTGCCGGGCTGACGGGCGATTGCGGTACGGATGGCATACGCACAGGATGAACTGCGGCCCCGTTTCCCAGGCATCCCTTCTTCATGTGACATCACCGGCCGCCGCACCCGCGGGTAGCTTCGAGTCCCCGGAGAGACGGGGAGAAGACGTGGAAGAACGCATCTCTGTCCGCACGTTCGGCACGTTCGAGCTGGCGTTCGACGGCCGCCCGGTGGGACGGTGGAAGGCGGGCAAGGCCCGCAACCTGCTGCAGTTCCTCCTCCTGCGGCACGGGCGGATCGTCTCGCGCGACGTGCTGTACGACGCGTTGTGGCCGGACGGCCCGTGGCCCAAGGGCTCCAGCTCGCTCAAGGTCGCCGCGCACATGCTCAGGAAGGTCCTGGAGGGGCAGCCGGAGGGCGGCCCGGGGCTGCGCCTGCTCACCCGCGAGTCCGGCTACCTCCTGGAGGCGGCCGGCGTACCGCTCGACTTCGAGCTCTTCATCCGCCTGGCCGACGAGGCGCACGCGGCGCAACGGCGCGGCGGCCGGGCGGAGGCGGCGGCGCTCTACCTGCGGGCCGACGGGTTGTACGCGGGCGACTTCCTGCCGGACGAACCGTATGAGTGGGCGGTGGCGCAGCGGGAGTGGCTGCGCAGCAGGCTGCTGTGCGGGCTGACCTACCTGGCGGAGACGAACATCCTGCGCGGCGACCACGTCGGCGTCATCAGGTGGTGCCAGCGGATGCTGGAGGTGGAGCCGTTCCACGAGGAGGCCTTCCGGGCGCTGATGCTGGTCCACGGCCATCTCGGGCAGCTTGAGCAGGTGCAGCGCTGGTACCGGCTGTGCGACGTACGGCTGCGCCGGCACCTGCAGACGGCTCCGGACCTGGCCACCCGGCGGCTCTACGCCCGCGCGGCGCACGGCGCGTTCACCGGGCGGGCCATCGATCCCCGGCTGTGGCAGCACGAGCTGCAGCCGGACGGCCACACCTCGCTGCTGCGCTCGACCGCCTAGGCGGCCACCTCGACCGGCAGATGTTTGATGCCGAGCATGAAGTTCGAGGCCAGCCGTTCGATCTTCCCGCTCGGCGTGAAGCGCAGGCGGCGCCGCGCCAGTTCCTCCACCAGCAGCGTGATCTCCATCCAGGCCGCCGACATGCCCACGCAGCGGTGGTTGGCGACGCCGAAGGCCAGGTGGTGGTTGGGGGTGCGGCCGAGGTCGAGCCGGTCGGCGTGGGGGAAGGCGCTCTCGTCGCGATTGGCGGAGGAGTTCCACAACGTCAGCGTCTGCCCGGCCGGTATCCGGATCCCGCGCAGGGTCACGTCCTTCGTGGTGGTCCTGCGCACGTAGGCGTTGGTCGAGGTCCACCGGAAGAACTCGTCCACCGCCGTGCGGACCAGGCTCGGGTCGTCGTGCAGGCGGCTTTCCTCCTCCGGGTGGCCGATCAGCGTCTCGACGATCGCCGAGGCGGTGAACGGGGTGGTCTCGTTGCCGCCGACGGCCACGTTGAGCGCGTTGTAGAGGATCTGGCTCTCGGTCAGGCCGCGCCCGTTCGTCTCGGCGGCGAGCAGGATGCTGACCAGGTCCTCGCCGGGCTCGGCCCGGCGCCGGTCGAGCAGCTCGGTGAGGAAGTCGAAGATCTCCACCTGGGCGCCGACCAGGGTCAGGGCCTCGCCGCTGTCCCTGACGTACTCCTCGTCGCGGAAGCCGATCATCGTGCGGGTGAGGTGGAGAAGGTGGAGCGCGTCGGCGCGGCCGATCCCGAACATCGCGGCGAGGAGACCGGCGGGCAGCGTGGGGGCGACGTCGGTGGCGAAGTCGCCGCCGCCGTCGGCGGTGAGGCGGTCGAGCGCGTCGGTGAGGTACGCGCGCACGTGCTCGGCGGCCGCGTGCATCATCCGCTTGTCGAACGCCTTGTGCACGTGGTGGCGCAGCAGCCGGTGCTCGGGCGGGTCGGAGCAGATGAGCATCTGCCCGGTCGCGGTGTCGGTCGCGCTGCGGAACGAGCCGCCGAGCACGGTGCCGTCCTTGGAGGAGAACGCCACCGGGTCCCGGTAGACCGCGCTCACGTCCGCGTACGTGGTCAGGGCCCAGTAGCCGCCGTCGGGGGTGGCGTTCCAGTAGACCGGCGCGTGCTCGCGCAGCCACGCCCAGGCGGCGTACGGATCGCCGGACACGAACAGGTCGAGATCGTCGAGGTCGATGAGCGCTGTCGCCATGGCGGCGAGGGTAGGCGGCGGCGGTTGGCCACCGGTTACGCGCGCCGGAAAGCGACGGGTGTGTCCCCTGAAGTGGGGAGGTGATGGCGGCTGCCGGATCCACGAGCATGGGCGCGTGCGACGGCCATCGACGGCGGACGGAGCGATCGCTCATGCGTAGGTTCACCACACTCTGGGTGGGTTATCTGGTCTCGGTGCTCGGCTCCTCGCTCACCAGCCTCGCGCTCGGTGTGTGGGTGTTCCAGCGGACGGGCTCGGCCACCCAGTACGGGCTGATCATCGTCATGAGCTTCCTGCCGGGCATCCTGGCGACGCCGGTCGCCGGGGCGCTCGTGGACCGCTGGAGCCGGCGCGGCATCCTGGGGGTGAGCAACGCGCTGTCCGCGGTCACGATCTTCGCGCTGGCGGCGTTGTTCCTGAGCGGGACGCTCCAGCCGTGGCACGTCTTCATCGTCGTCGGCATCCAGTCGCTCCTGCGCGCGCTGACGGCGCCGACCATGAACTCCATCGTCATCCTGCTCGTGCCGAAGGAGCAGGTCGGCCGCGCGAACGGGATGGTGCTCCTGGCCCAGGCCCTCGGCGGCACGCTGGGCTTCGCCGCGGGCGGCGTGCTGCTGATGGGCGTCGGGCTCGGCGGCGTCCTCCTGATCGACTGCGCCTCCTTCGTCGTCAACATGCTGGCCGTGCTGCTCGTCTCCATCCCGCACCGGCGCAGGTCCGAAGGGGACTCGCCGGGCGGGGACGGCCTCGGCGCCGAGATCCGGCAGGGCTGGCGCTACCTGTCGGCCCGCCGCGGCCTGCTGGCGCTCGTCGTCCTGTACGGCACGGTCGGCGTCGCGGTCGCCCCCGCCGACGTGCTGATCACGCCGGTGGTCCTCTCCTACTCCTCCGCCGAAGCACTCGGCGTGGTGCTGGCGGCCGCGGGAGTCGGCGCCGTGGTGGGCAGTCTGGTGCTGGCCGCCTGGGGCGGGCCGCGCCGCCGCATCCACGCGCTGGCCGGCCTCACGCTGCCGATCGGCGGGTTCATGTGCCTGGGAGTGGTACGGCCCAGCGTCGTCCTGATCATGATCGCGGCCTTCGGCTACTCGCTGTTCTCCACGATCGTCGACGGCACGGCCAGGGGCATCCTCCAGGTCGAGGTCGAGCCGGACATCCAGGGCCGGGTGTTCGCCTTGTTCAACATGGTCGCCAACACCGTCCAGTGTGTGGCCTTCGCTCTCGCCGGCCCGCTGGCCGACCAGGTCTTCGAGCCGCTTCTGCGGGACGGCGGGCCGCTCACCGGCTCGGTGGGGACCTTCTTCGGGGTGGGCCAGGGCCGGGGGACCGCCCTGCTCATCCTGTTCTGCGGCCTGGCCGTGATCGTGACGGCGCTGGTCGCCTACCGGCAGCCTGACCTGCGCGCCCTGCCCGACCGGCCCACCGGCGGCGCGAAGAAGGCGGCGGCGAAAGACGAGCCCGATCCACCGGCAATGGCTCTTGCGCGGGAACGCGCGGATGGGGAGACCTCATGACCGACCTGCAAAGCCGGATCGCAGCTCTCTCACCGGAGCAGAGGGCGAAGTTGGAGTCACGGGTCGCGGACCTGCTGGCGACCCGCGAGCCCGCCCGCGAGGAGCGGATCCGGCCACGCGATCGATCCCTCCCCACCCCGCTGGGCATCGCGCAGCAGCGGGAATGGGCCATCGAGCGGCTCCGGTCGGCCAACAACATCAACAGCGCCTTCCGCATCGAGGGCAGGCTCGACCTCGGCCTGCTCGGCAGCGTGCTGACGGAGGTCGTCGAGCGCCACGAGGTGCTGCGCTCCACGGTGGAGCTCCAGGATGACGGCACGCCTGTGCAGGTCGTCCATCCCACCGGTCCCGTGCCCACTCCCGTGGTGGACCTGACGCACGTCGCGCCCCAGGACCAGCGCGCGGCGGTGCGGCGGCACTGCAAGGCCGAGATCATGCGTCCCTTCGACCCCCGCGACCCGCACCGGTTGCGGGTCACGCTGCTGCGCCTGGCCGAGGACCTGCACGTCGTGCTGTTCACCACCGACCACGCCGCCTCGGACGCGTGGTCGTTGTCGATCATCGTGCGCGAGCTCGTCACCCTGTACGGCTTGAGCAAGAACGGCGGCGGCGCGCTGCCCGCCCCCGACATCCAGTTCGGCGACTTCGCCGCCTGGCAACGCGAGCAGTTCGACGACCAGAGGGTGGCCGCCGAGCTGGAGCACTGGCGGCGGACGCTCGACGGCATCGAGACGCCGCCCGAGCTGCCCGCCGACCGGCCGTACCCGGCGCGGCCGTCGTTCGCCGGCGACGTCCACATCGTGAACCTGCCGGCGGAGCTCACCGCCGCGCTCGGCGCGTTCAGCGAACGCGAGAACGCGCCGCTGGTCTCCATCCTGCTGGCAGGGTGCTCCATCCTCCTCCACCACTACCTCGAACAGGACGACCTGGTCGTCGGCTCACTGGTGTCCGGCCGCAACCGGCTGGAGACCGAGCAGGTCATCGGCTGCTTCGCCAACCCGCTCCCGCTGCGCGTGCGGCTGACCGGCGAGCTCACGCTGCGCGAGGTCGTCCGGAGGGCACGCGAGTCCATGGCCGTCGCCATGGACCACCAGGACGTGCCCTTCGAACGCGTGATCGAGCTGCTGGACCTGGGCCGGGAGGCGTCGCAGACCTCGCTGAGCCGGTTGTGGATCAACGTCCTCACCGTGCCCGGCGAGACCCTGGAGGTTCCCGACCTACGGATCAAGCCGGAGCCGATCGACCTCGGGCTCGTGTCGGTCGACCTCACTCTGTCGGCCATCCCGAGTCCCGAGTCGCTGCAGCTCCAGTGGCACTACATGACCGAGCTGTTCGACAGGGAGACCATCGTCCTGCTGGCCGGGCAGTTCGAGGAGATCCTGCGGCAGCTCGTCGCCGTGCCCGACGCGGCGGTGCGGCAGCTGACGCTTATCGCCGCTCCGGTGGCACCCGTCCGGCCGCAGACCTCGGACGCCGGCTTCGTCGAGTTGTTCCAGCGCCGGGTCACGCTCGCGCCGAACGCGCCCGCCGTCGTCTGCGACGGGGCCGCGACCAGCTACGGCGACCTCAACCGGGCCGCCAACCGGCTGGCGCGGGAGCTGCGGGCCAGGGGAGTGGGCCGGGAGACTCCCGTCGCCATCCTGGTGGAGCGTTCCCCCGAGCTGGCCGTGGCGATCCTCGGCGTGCTCAAGGCCGGTGGCGTCTATGTCCCCGTCGACCCGTCGTATCCGCCCGAGCGCATCTCCTTCATGCTCGCCGACGCGGGTGCGAAGGTCCTGATCACACAGGTACGGCTCGCGCCGCTCGTGACCGACCCGCCCGCCGCGACCGTCCTCCTCGACGGCCCCGCGACCGGCGAACACGCCGACCACGACCTGGACGACCCGCCGGACCTCGCCTCGCTGGCCTACGTCGTCTACACCTCGGGCTCCACCGGGCGGCCCAAGGGCGCCATGATCGACCACGGCTCGCTGGTGACGTTCGCCCGCGACATCATGGAGCGCCTCGGGCTCGGCGCCGGCGACAGGTTCCTGCAGTTCGCCTCGCCGAGCTTCGACGTGCTGGTGGAGGAGCTGTTCCCGATCTGGCTGGCCGGCGGTGCGGTGGTCATCCCGACCCAGCACCTGATCAGCGGCGAGGCCGACCTGGTGGATCTGGTCGAACGCGAGCGGCTCACCGTGATGGAGCTGCCGACCGCGTACTGGCACGAGTGGGTACGCGAACTCGACCGGCTGGGCCGGATGCTCCCGAGCTGCCTGCGCCTGGTGATCATCGGCGGGGAGCGGGTCCTGCCCGAACGGCTGGCCATGTGGCCGCGGCTCGGCGTGCCGCTGATGCACGTCTACGGCCTGACGGAGACCACGGTCAGCTCGACCTTCTTCCGCCTCGACCCGGGCGAGAGCTTCGCCTGGCCGAACCTGCCGATCGGCACCCCGATCCCGTCGGCCGACCTGCGCATCCTCAACAGCAGACTCGCGCCGGTGCCGACGGGCGGCGTCGGCGAGCTGTACATCGGCGGGGTCAGCCTGGCCCGCGGTTACCTCGGCCGCCCCGGCCTGACCGCGCAGCGTTTCGTCGCCGACCCCGTGCACCCCGGCGAGCGCCTCTACCGCACCGGCGACCTGGTCCGCCGGCGCCCCGACGGGAACCTCGAGTTCGTCTCCCGCGTCGACACGCAGATCAAGATCCGCGGCTTCCGGGTGGAGCCCGCGGAGATCGAGTCGGTGCTCAGCGCGCATCCGCAGGTCGGCGAGTCCGTCGTGGCCCTCTACGAGCCCGTGCCCGGCGACCGCCGCCTGATCGCCTACTTCGTCCCGGCACGGGCGGAGGACGCGCCGACCCTCACCGAGCTGCGCCGCTACCTCGAACGCGGACTGCCCGCCTACATGGTGCCCTCGACGATCGTGGAGCTCGACGCGCTTCCCCTCAGCGCCAACGGCAAGCTCGACCGCAAGCGCCTGCCCGCGCCGGACGGCGGCAGGCCCGAACTGATCGAGGACTACGTCGCGCCGAGCACGCCGCTGCAGCGGAAGCTGGCCGACATCGTGGCCACGGTCGTCGGCGTGGACAAGGTCGGCATCTACGACAACTTCTTCGAGCTCGGCGGCGACTCCATCCAGGCCATCCAGGTCGTGGCCAGAGCCCAGGAGGACGGGATCGGGCTGTCGCCACTCGACTTCTTCGAGCAGCCGACGATCGCGCTGCTGGCACAGGCGGCCACGGACGCCAGCCCGGACCGGATCGTCCGGCCACGGCCGCCGGACGCCGAGCCGGTGCTCTCCTTCGACCAGGAACGCCTGTGGCTGGAACACCAGCTTCGGCCCAAGACCGCCTACCACGTCGGCGGCCGCTACCGCCTCGCCGGCCCGCTCCAGGTGGACGTGCTGGAGGCCAGCATCCGCGCGATCGTGGCGCGTCACGAGGTGCTGCGCACCACGTTCCCCGTCGTGGACGGCCGGCCGGTGCCCGTGGTCGGCGAGGTGGGCGACTGGCGGCTCGACGTGGTGGACCTCTCCGCCGCCGAGGACGGCTTCGAGCTCGGCAAGCGCATGCTGGACGAGCAGTTCAGCGCCGCCTTCGACCTGGCCGAGGGCCCGCTGTTCAAGTGCACGCTGGTCCGGCTGAGCGACACCGAGCACCTGCTCAACATCACCTCGCACCACGTCGTCTCCGACAACTGGTCGATCGGCCTGTTCGGGCGGGAGCTGCTGGCGCTGTACGAGTCGGGCGGGGACCTGGCGCGGGCGGGCCTGCCCGAGCTCCCCGTCCAGTACCGCGACTTCGCCGTCTGGCAGCGCGAACGCCTGACCGGGGACGCGCTCGCGGAGAAGGTCGAGTACTGGCGCGGCCACCTGGCCGGAGCGCCGCCCGCGATCACCATGCCGAACGCGCCGCTGAACCTCGGAGCCGGGGGCGGGCGCAGCATGCTGAAGATGACCGACGAGCAGACGGTCGCGCTGCACGAGCTGTGCCGCCGCCTCGGCGTCACGCCGTTCATGCTGGTGCTGGCCTGCCTGGCGACGGTGCTGCGGCGCTGGTCCGGCCAGTCCGACATCGTGATCGGGACCTCCGTGAGCGGGCGGACCGACGTCGCGCTGGAGAACCTGATCGGCTGCTTCATCAACACCATGCCGCTCCACCTCGACCTGTCGGGCGACCCGGACTTCACCGAGCTGCTGCGGCGGGCCCGCCAGGTGTCGGTGGACGGCTACACGCACTCGGACACGCCGTTCGACGTGCTGGTGAAGGAACTGCAGGTGCCCCGCGACCCGCGCAGGACGCCGATCTTCCAGGTGGTCCTGAACGTGTTCGACCTGCCGCCGATCCGGCGCATCGGCGACGTCGGCCTCGAGGTGATGCCGCTGCCGGAGCTGTTGAGCAGCTTCGACCTCGTCTTCACCGCGCTGGAGGCGTTCGGGGCCTTCCAGCTCCGGCTGGAGTACGACGCCGAACGGTACCAGGCGCCGATGATGGACGCGCTGCTGGAGCACCTGCGCACGATGCTCAACGCGGTGGTACGCGATTCGGGCAAGGGGATCCTCGACTATCCGCTGGAGGAGGCGGCCGAGGTCACGCCCGGCGAGCGGGTGCTTCCCGCGCCGCACCTGGCAGTGGTGCGGCAGGGCCGTACCTCTGACCAGGTCGCGGTGGCGGACCGGGACGGCGAGTGGAGCTACGGATGGCTCGCCGCGGCGGCCGGGCACATCGCGCGGGCGCTTCCCGACGCGGAGAGGATCAGCATCGTCAGGCGGCCCACGGCGGCGTTCGTGGCGGCGGTCCTCGCCTGCGTGCGGGCGGGAGCGGCGTTCAGCGTGGACGCGGCCGGCGCGCAGGGCCCGGCGGTGCTCGACGTGGGTGAAGGCCCGCTCGACCTCGGCGGCGCTGCCGAGGGTCTTGGCGACCCTGCGGCGGCGGACCTGCGGGACTGGGCGGTCGAGCGGTTCGGGCTCCGCGGTGACGACCGGTTCGCGGCGGTGTCGAGCAGCCCCGCCCAGCTGGTGTCGGCGATGACGAGCGCGTTCCACGCCGGAGCGACGCTGGTCGTGCCGGACCGCTCGTTCACCGGGGACCTCGACGGCCTCGTGGCATGGCTGAAGGAGAACTCCATCAGCGTCGCCTACATCGACGCGCCGCTCCTGCGCACCATCGCCGCCGGCGGGAACCTGACGGAGCTGCCGGGGTTGCGGTGCGTGTTCGTGGACAACCCGGGCGAGCTCATCTCCCACGACCTGGACGCGCTGCGGGGGCTGTCGCCGGACTGTCAGTACGTGGCGGTCTACCGGATGGGCCTCGACGGGCGACCGCTGGCCGCGTACGCGGTGCCGCACGACTGGCAGCTCGACGCGGCGCCGCTGCGGGTGCCGCTCGGCGTGCCGCTGGACGACCTGCCCGCGCGGTTGCTGCACCCGTCGGGACAGCCGGCCGCGACCGGCGAGGTCGCCGAGATCTGCTTCGGCGACTACCACACCAGCGACCTGGGCCGCCGCTGGGCGGACGGGACGCTGGAGTTCGTCGGCAAGCTCCGCTGAGGAAGGGACCGGAAACACCGTGGTGAACCACACCGACCCGCAGGTGGACACCGTCGAGACCCTGGCCGCACTGCGCCGCGTTCCAGACGTGCGCGGCGCGGTGGTGACCGGATACGTCGGCGTGGACGGCCGGACGATGCTGCTCGGCTACGTCACCGGCCCGGACCCGGCGGTCGGCACGATCCGGATCCGGCAGCACCTCAGCAGCAGGCTGCCCGGCTATTTGATCCCGGACCACCTGTTCGTGCTGGACGCGCTGCCGCTGACGCCGGAGGGCGACTACGACCTGAGCGCGCTGCCGACGCCGGAGGCGGACCTCGGCCCGGCCGACGCGCACTTGGCGCCGCGCACGCCGGT
>NZ_JBSFTC010000272.1:0-15203 GCF_053590415.1 Nonomuraea sp. NPDC003201 | reverse complement strand
GCGGCGCTGCGCGGCCGCAAGCACCGGGAGGAGCAGCCGTTCGCCGTCATGACGGCCGACCTGGCGCAGGCGCGGCGGCTGTGCGAGATCGACGAGCACGCCGCCGAGCTGCTCACCGGCCGCGCCCGGCCCATCGTGCTGCTGCCCCGCCTGCCCGGCGCCCCCGTCGCCGCCTCCGTGGCGCCCGCCACCCGCAGCCTCGGCCTCATGCTGCCCTACACGGCCCTGCACCACCTCCTGCTCGCCGAGCTCGCCGAACCCATGGTCCTCACCGGCGGCAACGTCTCCGGCGAGCCCATCGCCTACGAGGACGACGACGCGCTGACCCGCCTGAGCGGCATCGCCGACGCCTTCCTCATCCACGACCGCCCCATCCACGTACGCGCCGACGACTCGGTCGTGCGGCCCATGGCGGGCGAGGTGACCGTGCTGCGCCGCGCGCGCGGGTACGCGCCCGAACCGCTCGCGATGCGCTGGCCCGCGCCCCGGCCCGTGCTCGCCTGCGGCGCCGAGCTGAAGAGCACCTTCTGCCTGGCCGAAGGACGGCGCGCGTTCGTCTCCCAGCACATTGGCACCCTGGAGAACCACGAGACGCTCCGGTCGTTCGTCGAGAGCATCGACCACTTCTGCGGCCTGTTCGGCATCCGGCCCGAGGTCGTGGCGCACGACCTGCACCCCGGCTACCTGTCCACCCGGCACGCCATGGAGATCCGCGGCGTCGAACTCCTCGGCGTCCAGCACCACCACGCCCACATCGCCTCCTGCCTGGCCGACAACGGCGACCCCGGGCCCGTGCTCGGCGTGGCCCTCGACGGGCTCGGCCACGGCCCCGACGGCACCCTGTGGGGCGGCGAGTTCCTGCGCGCCGACCTCACCTCCTTCGAACGCCTCGGCCACCTCGCCCAGGTCCCCATGCCGGGCGGGAGCGCCGCCGTCCGGCAGCCCTGGCGCATGACCGCCGCCTACCTCGGCGACGACCACCCCGGCCTCGACGTGGCCCGCCGCAACCCCTGGGCCGACGCCCTCCGGCTCGCCCCCGGCTCCCCGCTGACCTCCAGCGCGGCCCGCCTCTTCGACGCCGTCGCGGCGCTGCTCGGCGTCCGCGACAAGATCACGTACGCGGGGCAGGCCGTCGTCGAGCTCGAACAGCACGCCGACCCGGCCGAGCGCGGCACGTACGAGGCCGGGATCACCCACGGCGACCTGCTCGTCGTCGAGGGCGCCGACCTCGTCCGGGCCGCCGCCGCGGATCTGACGGCAGGAGCCTGCACCCGCGCGATCGCCGGACGCTTCCACAACGGCCTCGCCGACGCCGTCACCCGCGCCTGCGACACCCTCCGCCACGCCACCGGGCTGACCACGGTGGCGCTGTCGGGCGGGATGTTCCAGAACGCGCTGCTGCTGGAGGCCACCGTGGCCCGGCTGCGCGCGGCCGGGTTCCGGGTGCTCAAGCACGTGCGCGTGCCGCCCGGCGACGGCGGCGTCAGCCTCGGCCAGGCCGCCGTCGCCGCCGCCCGCGACCGCGCCTGACCACCCGTCGCTGTGCTTCCATCGGGCTCTCCCCGCGGCGGAGTGGCGGGCCGGGGGAGAGCGGCCGGCCGCCCTAGCATGGCGATCATGGAGTACCTCAACCCCGCCCGCGCCCCGTACACCGCGCACGACCGCGCGCTCATCGGGACCGAGCACGCCCGCCAGGCCCGCGCCCACTTCGCCCGGCACCCCTCCTACCGGCCCACGCCGGTCCGCACCATCCCGGACCTGGCCGGAACCGAAGCCGTCCACGTCAAGGACGAGAGCGGGCGCATGGGGCTGGGCAGCTTCAAGGCGCTCGGGGGCGCGTACGCCGTCCACCTGCTCGCCGAGCACGAGGGCGGCGGCACGCCGTTCGTGTGCGCCAGCGCGGGCAACCACGGCATCTCCGTCGCCTCCGGCGCCGCCGAGGTCGGCGTGGACTGCGTCGTGTACCTCAGCGAAGGCGTCCCCGAGGCGTTCGCGCAGCGGCTGCGCGGACTCGGCGCCGAGGTGCGGCGCAGCGGCGAGGACTACGAGGCCAGCATGGCCGCCGCGATCCAGGCCGCCGAACGGAACGGCTGGCGGCTCGTCGCCGACAGCTCCTGGAACGGCTACACCGGCATCCCGCTCGACGTCATGCGCGGCTACACCGTCTTGTTCGACGAACTCGCCGACCCGGGCGCCCTGCCCGCCGTCCCCGCGCAGACCGCGCGCACCGGCGGCCCCGCCGCGCCCCCAGGAGCGCGCGCCGGCCTCGAGGCGTACTCGGGCAGGCTCAACGGCTCCTCGGCCCTGACCGGCGGCCACAGCACGCCCCACGGGGCCGCGGGCGCGCCCACCCACGTGTTCCTCCAGGCGGGCGTCGGCGGACTCGCCGCCGCCGGCTCCGCGTACGTGCGCGACCGCTGGGGCGAGCAGCCCAAGATCGTCGTGGTCGAGCCGGAAGGCGCGCCCTGCCTGCTCGAAAGCGCCCGGGCCGGCGAGCCCGTACGCGTCCAGGGCGGCCGCACCATCCTCGGCCGCCTCGACTGCCCGGAACCCTCCGTCATCGCCTACCAGCTCCTCCACCACCTCGCCGACCTCTACATGACGATCACCGACGACCAGGCGGCCGACGCCGCCCGCCTCCTGGCCGGCCACGGCGTCCACCTGTCCGAGTGCGGCGCAGCCGGAGCCGCCGGCCTGCTCGCCCTCACGCCCGCGGCCCGCGACGCGCTCGGGCTCGACGACGCCTCCCGCCCGCTGGTGGTGGGAACGGAGGGCCCCGTGGAACCAAAGTGATCCAGGTGACGTCAAAAAGGGCGTGCACGCACCTAACCGGCCCAAGCATGCTCGGGGGGACGGCCGGTTGGCCGAGCTCGACCTCCTGCGCTTCATCGCCGCCCTGGCCGTCGTCGCCTTCCACTACCTGGTGGCGTACGCGTCCGTCTGGGGGGCCAGGCCCGCCGCGCTGTTCCCGCCGCTGGCGCCCTTCGCGGGGTTAGGCATCCTCGGTGTCGAGCTGTTCTTCATCATCAGCGGGTTCGTCATCCTCATGACCGTGTGGGGGCGCGGCCTCGGCGGGTTCGCTCAGTCCAGGTTCGTCCGCCTCTATCCCGCGTACTGGCTCAGCCTCGGCGCCACCGCGGCGCTCTACGGGCTCACCGGCGCCAAGGCGCTGGACCCAAAACTTTCACCAGGCGACTACCTGGTGAACGCCACCATGTTCCAGCGGTTGTTCAAGGTCACCGACGCCAGCCAGGTCTACTGGTCGCTCTGGGCGGAGCTCCGCTTCTACCTGCTGATGGTCATCCTCGTGATCATCGGGGTCACGTACGGGCGCGTCCTGATCTTCTCCGGCGTCTGGCTGGTGGCCGCCTTCGGCGCCGACCTGCTCGGCAACGAGATCGTCAACGAGATCGTCATGCCCGACTACGCGCCCTACTTCATCGCCGGCATGTCCCTCTACCTCATCCACAAACACGGCAGCGCCTGGCTCCCGTGGCTCTACGTGGCCGGCGCGTACGCCCTGTCGATCGGCTCCGCGCTCGACCGGGTCCACCGGCGCGTCGACAACGTCGGGTTCAAGAACATGCCCGTCACCGACGTCAGCGTGATCATCACCATCACGCTGATCTTCGCCGTGATGGCCGTCGCCGCCCTCGGGCTGATCCGCCTCAAACCGTCCAGGACGCTCACCGCGCTCGGCGGCATCACATACCCGCTTTACCTGTTCCATGGCGTCGTCGCGGTGGCCCTCATCCCAGCGCTCACCGGCCACATGCCCCCCTGGGCCATCGCCACCACGACCGTCCTGACGGCCGTGGTGCTGTCGTATCTCGTGTACTCCTTTGCCGAACGGCCCATCCAGCGGCTACTCAAGCCCCGCAGACCCACGCAAACCCCATCAGCTCCGGTCGTACAGGTTGAAAAGGCGTCGGTGCCATAACTCTGTGACCCTGGGGCACTGTGAAGGGCATAGGCTCGGGCATATAAACGGCGGATAGGCAGATCCGGACGAACAGAGGGTGTTGCATGACGGTGCGTCGGGTGATGGGCATCGAGACCGAGTACGGCATCTCCGTACCCGGCCAGCCAGGCGCCAACGCGATGGTGACCTCCTCACAGGTCGTGAACGCCTACCTGGCCGCCTCGGCGGCCCGGGCGCGCAGGGCCCGATGGGACTTCGAGGAGGAGAACCCACTCCGCGACGCGCGCGGCTTCGACCTGGCCAGAGAGGTCGCCGACCCCAGCCAGCTCACCGACGAGGACCTCGGCCTCGCCAACGTCATCCTCACCAACGGCGCCCGGCTCTACGTCGACCACGCCCACCCCGAATACAGCTCGCCCGAGTGCACCAACCCCCGGGCCGCCGTCATCTGGGACAAGGCCGGCGAACGCGTCATGTACGACGCCGCCACCCGGGCCTCCGCCATCCCCTCCAACGCGCCCATCCAGCTCTACAAGAACAACACCGACGCCAAGGGCGCCTCCTACGGCTGCCACGAGAACTACCTCATGCGGCGCGCCACCCCCTTCGCCGACATCGTCCGGCACCTCACCCCCTTCTTCGTCTCCCGCCAGGTCGTCGTCGGCGCCGGCAAGGTCGGCATCGGCCAGGACTCCCGCGGCGAAGGCTTCCAGATCAGCCAGCGCGCCGACTTCTTCGAGGTCGAGGTCGGCCTCGAGACCACGCTCAAGCGGCCCATCATCAACACCCGCGACGAGCCGCACGCCGACCCCGAGAAGTACCGCCGGCTGCACGTGATCATCGGCGACGCCAACATGTCGGAAATTTCGACATATCTGAAGCTGGGCACCACCGCCCTCGTCCTCGCCATGATCGAAGAAGGCTTCCTCACCCGCGACCTCGCCGTCGAAAACCCCGTACAAGCCCTCCGGGCCGTCTCCCACGACCCCACCTGCCGCTACGAGATCGCCATGCGCGACGGCCGCAAGCTCACCGCCATCCAGCTCCAGATGGAATACCTCGAACAAGCGCGCAAATACGTCGAAGAGCGAGGCACCGCCCAAGAGGAGATGAACAAGGACATCCTCGACCGCTGGGAGTCCGTCCTCACCCGGCTCGCCGAAGACCCCATGCAGCTCTCCCGCGAACTCGACTGGGTCGCCAAACTCGAACTCCTCGAGGGCTACCGCACCCGCGACGGCCTGCCCTGGTCCCACCCCAGACTCCAGCTCGTCGACCTGCAATACTCCGACATCCGCCCCGACCGCGGCCTCTACAACCGCCTCGTCGCCCGCGGACGCATGCAACGCCTCGTCACCGAAGACGAAGTCCAGCGCGCCGTCGAACACCCGCCCAACGACACCCGCGCCTACTTCCGCGGCCGCTGCCTGCGCCAATACAGCGAATCCGTCGCCGCCGCCTCCTGGGACTCCGTCATCTTCGACATCCCCGGCCGCGAATCACTCCAGCGCGTACCCACCCTCGAACCGCTGCGCGGCACCAAAGCCCACGTCGGCGAACTCTTCGACCGCTGCCGCACCGCCGCCGACCTCGTCGCCGCCCTCACCGGCGGCGACTGAGCCCTTCTGAACGAGACCGGCCCGCATGGGCCGGTCTCCTACAGCAGCCCCACACCCAGCGTCAGCGTGCCCAGCGCCAAGCACGCCCCGCCCGCCACCGTCAGCCAGATCAACCTGCTCGGCTTCGTGTCACCCGGACGCACCACCGACAGGAAGAAACCCAGCGGCATCAGGATCGGCGCGGCCACGATCAGCACCCGCGTCAGGGCCTTCACGCCCTCCGGCAGACTCGCCTGGTCCACATAGAGCATCGCCACCAGCGAGAACAGCACCAGCACGCCCGCATGCGCGTGCCCGGCCCGCCACAGACCACGCCGGACCGGGTTGTCCAGATAGCCGGGGACGTTACGCATCAGGAACTTCAACAGGGTGACGCCGCCGAAGGCCACCCCGGGGACTGTGATGAGGAGCACACCGGCCGTGCTCAGGGATGCGGGGGACATCGGAACCTCCTCGTGTGTAGGTGGATCCATTGTTGGATAGTTTGGCTATCTAGTCAAGCCGGCAAGATCGCTGGGCGATCGGCGCGAAATGTCGCTCGGTTCGGGGAAGATATGCCTTAGAGGCAGTCCCCCAACCGGAGGTAGGACATGGCAACCAAGGACACCGGAGGCCAGAAGCAGGCCGGTCGGCGCGAGAGCGAAGTCGAGGAGACCGAGGCCTCGGCGACGCCCGACGTTCAGGAGCGCCAGGAGAAGCTCACGGACGATGTCGACGCAATTCTGGACGAAATCGACGAAGTTCTCGAAGAGAACGCAGAGGAATTCGTGCGCTCCTATGTACAAAAGGGCGGAGAGTAGGGCAAAACGGACAATCAAAAGCGGTAAATCGGGTGGAAACGCACGGACGAGGTTAAGCGATGCCCGGACTGCGGTGAGAGCAAGGCGGTTTCCGAGTTCGGGCTCAATAAGCGCTTGGCCGATGGTCGTGCGCGGTATTGCAAGGCCTGCTTTCGGCGGCGTTCCACTCAGAGTTATCGCAAACGCATGGCTGAGCAAGGCAAAACGGTGCGAGAGGTTCGGGAAGTCCCCGAGGGGCACAAATACTGCCCGCGTTGCGAGAAAGTGAAGCCGGTTACGGAGTTCGGGCGCAACCGGGCGGTGAAGTCGGGCCTCACCAATTACTGCAAGCCGTGTCACAACAGCGTGATGCGGGAGGAGCGGATCAAGAATCACGGCAGCACTCGCAACTACCACCTGAAGCGCCGCTACGGCATCACCGAGGACGACTTCGAGCGCATGCTCGCCCGTCAGGGCGGGCTCTGCGCCGTCTGCCGGGCCGTCCCCGGCACGTTCGTCGACCACAGTCACGCGACCGGCCAGGTCCGGGGCATTCTCTGTTTCAACTGCAACAACGGGCTCGGCCACTTCGGCGACAATCTGGTGTTGCTGGAGTTGGCGGCCCTTTATCTGGACGGGGAGATTCTCTGGCCCGAGTTCGTGGTCCTCCCGCGGCAGCGTGCCTCGGATGAGGTGGCGCGGACGCGGAGTTATCACCTGACGCGGCGTTATCAGGTTCGGCATGAGGATGTCGAGCGGATGATCTCGGCTCAGCATGGTTTGTGCGTGGTGTGCTGGGATCGGCCGCCCGAGCATGTGGACCATTGTCATCGCACCGGCGATGTGCGGTTTGCGTTGTGTCTGCCGTGCAATACGGGGATCGGGCAGTTCAGGGATGATCCCGGTGTGGTGTGGCGGGCGCTTTCTTATGTCGAGGCGACCGTTGCGGAGTTCGACGAGGTCGAGGTTCCGGAGGAGGAGTTCCGGGAGTTGGTCGAGGCCGAGGAGCGGCTTCGGGGCGAGTTCTATTCGACGGTGTCGAGGGTGGGCTGATCGGCTTTGGGGAGGGTGTAGTCGACGGCGACGCCCAGGAGGCGGACCGGGCGGGTGAGGTCGAAGCGGGTGAGGATGGTGAGGGCCGCCTGCTGGATGGTGGCCGGGTCCGTGGTGGGGGCGGGGAGTTTTGACTGGCGGGTTCGGGTGAGGAACGGGGTGAAGCGGACCTTGACCGATACCCGGGTGATGTCGCGGCCGGCTTCGCGGGCGTCGTGGGCGACCTGGGTGGCGAGGGCGGCGACGTGGTGGGTGATGTCGGCTTCGTCGGTGAGGTCGTGCTGGAAGGTGGTTTCGCGGCTGTGGCCGCGGGCGATCCAGGGTGTGGTGACGATTTCGGCTTCGCCTTTGCCGAGGGCGAGGTAGCGGTACCAGGGGCCGTTGGTGGGGCCGAAGTGGCGGGCGAGGTGGGCGGGGTCGGCGGCGGCGAGTTGGGCGACGGTGTGGAGGCCTAGGGCGGCGAGTTTTTTGGAGATCTTGGCGCCGATGCCCCAGAGTGCGTCGGTGGGGCGGTTGTTCATGATCTCGGCCCAGTTGTCGCTGGTGAGGCGGTAGATTCCGGCGGGTTTGGCGAGGCCGGAGGCGAGTTTGGCCTGGTGTTTGTTGTCGCCGATGCCGATGGAGCAGGACAGCTGGGTGCGTTCGCGTACGGTCTGGCGGATGGTGGCGGCGAGGGTTTCGGGGTCGTCGGTGGTGGCGCCGAGGAAGGCTTCGTCCCAGCCCCAGATTTCGACGCGTACGGGGAATTCGCGGAGTACGGCCATGACGTGGGAGGAGGCGGCTTCGTAGGCGGGTGGGTCGCTGGGCAGGAAGATCGCTTCGGGGCAGCGTTTGAGTGCGGTGCGCAGTGGCATGCCGGAGTGGATGCCGTGTTCGCGGGCTTCGTAGGTGGCGGTGGCGGCCACGGTGCGGGGTTGGGTGGGGTCTCCTGAGCCGCCGACGACGACGGGTTTGCCGCGGAGTTCGGGGTGGCGGAGGATCTCGACGGCGGCGATGAACTGGTCGAGGTCGACGTGGAGGATCCAGTCCCTCATGGTTCTCAGTATGTCGTGAGGCGCCGTGGAGGCGCCGTGGAGGCGCCGTGGAGACGCCGTGGAGACGCCGTGGAGACGCCGTGGAGACGGTGGCGAGGCGCCGTGGAGGCGGTCGTCGCGGTAGGTGAGGGCGTGGCGGGGCGGAGAAGTCGCCGTCCTCGACGGTCGGGTCGATGCCGTCCAGGGCGCGTACCGGCCGGGGAAGACCCTGGTCAGCCCTGAGGGCGGGTCGCCGGGCGTCCCGCACGGCCTCGGTCAGGCCTTGATTCCTCCGTGGAAGCGGAAGCCGTACCGCTGGGAGACGAACAGGTACATCGCCACCACCGGCAGCGAGTACAGCAGCGAGAAGGTGGAGATCAGGTCGAGCTTGGGCGCGCCGCCCTCGGTGTAGAGGGTGTAGAGGATGACCGAGCCGGGCGCCTTCTCGGGGTCGCGCAGCAGGATGAACTGGAACAGGAAGCCGCCCCAGACGCCGGCCAGCGCCCACACGGCGATGGTGGCCAGGCCGGGGCGGACGAGCGGGATCACGATGTGGCGCCGGCGAGCAGGGGGAGCACGCCCTGCATGGTCGTGGCCTCGCCCATGGCGGTGCCGGCGTCGATCTGGATCGGGACGGGCACGCCCGCGGCCTTGAGCCTGGTGCCGGCGTCGATGATGTCCTGCCAGCTCTTGGGCTGCCACGGGGCGGGCAGGCCGGCCTTGGCGAACAGGGCCTTGTTGTAGAACAGGACGCGGCCGTCGGTGCCCTGCGGCAGGCCGTACTTCTTGCCGTCGAAGATGCCCAGGCTCTGCACGGCCTGCGGGATCTGCGACCAGCCCTCCCATTGTTCGAGGGTGGCGCCGCCGACCTCCGGCAGCGGCTTGATGTAGCCGGCCTGGGCGAACTCGCCGACCCAGATGCCGTCGATGTCGATCACGTCGGCGGTCCTGGACTTGAGGTCGAGCGCGATCTTCGTCTTGTACTGCTCGTCGTCGACGCCGCTGGGCTGGAAGAGCACCTTGACGTCGCGGTGCGTCCTCTCGAACTCGGGGATCACCCACCGCTTGATCCAGTCGGCGGACTCGGAGTTCTTGCCGCCGGAGATGGAGTTGGCGGCGATGGTCAGGGAGACGCTGCCTGCGCCGGAGTCCGCGCCGGAGTCCGCGCCGGAGTCCGCGCCGGAGTCCGCGCCGGTGCCGCAGGACGTGAGGGCGAGGGCGGCCAGGGTGGCGATCACCGCAGGTCGGCTGGGGAATCGCATGTCGGCCTCCTGTTCAGGACGTGCAGACATACCGACAGTCGCAGGGCGCAGGGAGCCGTAAAGAAACGATCTGAACACGGAACGGGGCGGCGTGTGATCACGCGGGTTCGCCGTGAGCTGATCGTGGGAAGTGCAGACAACAACGCAACATGAGTAGGGTCGCCCTAGGAACACTGACGTTTGGAGGGAGTCGCGTGGCATCGCACAGGGATCTGCCCGCCGGCTTGGTCAACCAGTTTTTCCGCAACACCGGAAGTTCCTCGTTCACGGAGTTTGTCAGCTCGTATGCGCCTGATTTGCTGCCGCAGCGGAATGAGGTGCTGGCCACCCCGATCGGCGACCAGGTCCCGCACGCGACGACGATCGTGGCCGCCACCTTCGCCGGTGGCGTGATCATGGCGGGCGACCGGCGGGCGACGTCGGGCAACATCATCTCGCAGCGCGATGTGGAGAAGGTCTTCCGCGCCGACGACTACTCGTGCATGGGCATCGCGGGCACGGCCAGCACCGGCATCGAGTTCGCCCGGCTGTTCCGGGTGGAGCTGGAGCACTACGAGAAGCTCGAGGGCCGCACGATGTCGGTGGCGGGCAAGGCCAACCGGCTGGCGACCATGATCAGGGGCAACCTTCCGATGGCGATGCAGGGGCTGGTGGTGGTGCCGCTGTTCGCCGCGTACGACCCCGACAAGGACGAGGGGCGGATCTTCAGCTACGACGTCGCGGGCGGGCCGTACGAGCGGGAGAGGTTCGACGCGATCGGCTCCGGCTCGATCTTCGCGCGCGGGTCGCTGAAGAAGCTCTATCGCGACGGCTCGTCGGCCGACGACATGGTGATGACGCTCATCCAGGCCCTCTACGACGCCGCCGACGACGACTCGGCGACCGGTGGGCCCGACGTCACCAGGAAGATCTGGCCGATCGTGTCGGTGATCGACGGCGACGGCTTCCGCAGGTTGAGCGAGGAGCAGGTCTCCGGCTACGTGGAGCAGATGCTCGAAGCCCGCCTGATCTCGCCTGACGGCCCCATCGCCCCGCTGCGCTAGAAAGGACCACCGCACGTGTCCATGCCTTTTGGATATGCGTCCCCTGAGCAGATCATGCGGGACAAGGCCGACTACGCGCGCAAGGGCATCGCGCGGGGCCGCTCCGTCGTCGTGCTGCAGTATGTCGACGGCATCCTGTTCGTCGCGCCCAACCCGTCGCGGGCACTGCACAAGATCAGCGAGATCTACGACCGCATCGGGTTCGCGGCCGTGGGCCGGTACAACGAGTTCGAGGAGCTGCGGCTCGGCGGCATCCGCTACGCCGACATCAACGGCTACACCTACGACCGCTCCGACGTGACCGGGCGCGGCCTGGCCAACCTGTACGCCTCCAACCTGGGCCGCATCTTCACCGAGTCGATCAAGTCGCTGGAGGTGGAGGTCGTGGTCGCCGAGGTCGGCGAGACCAAGGACGGCGACGCGATCTACCGGCTCACCTTCGACGGGTCGGTCTTCGACGAGCACGGCTTCGCGGCCATGGGCGGTCAGGCGGATGCGGTGTCCACCCGGCTCAAGGAGCGTTACCGCGAGTCGATGTCGCTGGCCGACGCGCTGGAGGTGGCGCTGACGGCGCTCACCGAGCCGGGCGGCGAGCGGCCGCCGGTGGCGCAGCTCGAGGTGGCGGTCCTCGACCGCAACCGGGAGCACCGCAAGTTCCTGCGGCTCACGGGCGCCCGCCTGGAGCGCCTCCTGGCCCAGACCACCACCCCGCCCCCGGCCGCCACTCCGCCGCCCGCCGCCAAGCCCTCGTCCGAGGACACCCCGCCTCCCACGGGGCCTGAGGGCGACGTGGACGACGGCTCGTCGCCGCTGTAGCCGTCCAACTCTTCCCACACCCGCCAGGGGCCGCTACGGCTGCCCCTGGCGGGTTTTTCGTTGGCCCGGTACGGGGGTTGAAGTTTGCGGGCTTGGTACGGGCGGCGGCGGTGGACGGGCGACGGGTCCGGCGAGGCGCGCACGGTGGCGGGGTGTGCGGAGGTAGTCCAGGGGGCGGCGCGGTGGCGATGGCGTGCCCCGCGGGGCAGCGGGGCGCGGGATGGTGAGGGCGTGTGGTCGCTGGGCGCCGGTGAGTGCGAGGGCGCGTTGAGGTGGATGGCGGGGTGGGCGGGCGGCGTGGTGGGGGCAGAGGTCGGTTGGGTGGGTGAGCTGCGAGTGGTGAGGGGGTGGGCAGCGGTCCGTTGGGTGCTGTGTGCGGGGGAGCTGTGAGTGGTGAGGGTGGCTGAGGGGACTGAGGGGTCGGTGAGGTGCGGTGGTAGGGAAGGCGGTGTGGGTGGTGAAGGTGTGGGGAGTGTGACTTGTATCACTGGGGTTGAGGTGAACTTCGGGGGGTGATATCGGGTCTCAAAATCCGTGAACACTCCCATGCGTGGCCTCCTGGCGGCCGGTGCCGTTGTGGTCGTGGCGCTGAGCTCCGGCGTGGCCGCCAACGCCGCCTCCGCGGCGGTCGGCGCGTCCTCCGGGTACGCCGCCGCGTTCCCCAACTTCAAGGCGCCCAAGCCTTTCGGCACGACCCTCCAGTCCGACCCGAAGCACGACTTCACCAAGGGCATCCACTCCCGTCACGACGGCATCCTGCGCGGCCGGATCACCCTGATCCGCGGTGACGTGGCCGAGTACCAGCCGATCAAGTGGAAGAAGGGCACCGAGACCGAGGGTTACTTCGTGGGCCCGCCCGAGGGCGACGTCATGGCGTACGCCTCACCCGTCGCCAAGGACGTGGTCTATCTGTCGGCGTTCGGCTGCGGGAAGTCGGAGGGCGGCATGACGATCAACCGGGACACCGGGCTGGGCGACAAGCGTTGCTCCAGGTCGGTGCTGATGAAGCGGGAGGGGAAACCCGCTCTCATCACCGTCTACAAGGGGAAGATCGTCCAGGTTCAGGAGATCTGGACACCCTGACACGAGGGCCCTGGAAACGCGAGAAAAGGGACCCGCGCCCCGTGGGGGCGGGCGCGGGACTAAGGGGATAAAAGAGAGGTCACAGAGGGCCGGGTGGGAAAACACCTGGAAGATCTCTCCCGCTCGCGGATCCAGGGGCATAGTGTGAGGTGATGGATCGTCGCATCTTCGGGCTGGAGAACGAGTACGGTGTGACCTGCACGTTCAGGGGACAGCGCAGGCTGTCGCCCGACGAGGTCGCGCGCTACTTGTTCCGGCGGGTCGTGTCCTGGGGCCGATCGAGCAACGTCTTCCTCCGCAACGGCGCGCGTCTCTACCTCGACGTGGGCAGCCATCCTGAATACGCAACACCCGAGTGTGACAACGTCATCGAGCTCGTCACGCACGACAAGGCGGGTGAGCGCATCCTCGAGGGCCTGCTGGTCGACGCCGAGAAACGGCTTCGCGAAGAGGGCATCGCGGGTGACATCTATCTGTTCAAGAACAACACGGACTCGGCCGGCAACTCCTACGGCTGCCACGAGAACTACCTGGTCGGCAGGCACGGGGAGTTCGGGCGGCTGGCGGACGTGCTGATCCCGTTCCTGGTGACGCGGCAGATCATCTGCGGGGCCGGCAAGGTCCTGCAGACGCCGCGCGGCGCCGTCTATTGCGTCTCGCAGCGGGCCGAGCACATCTGGGAGGGCGTCTCCAGCGCCACGACCCGGTCCCGGCCCATCATCAACACCCGGGACGAGCCGCACGCCGACGCCGAGCGGTTCCGCCGCCTGCACGTCATCGTCGGCGACTCCAACATGAGCGAGACCACGATGCTGCTCAAGGTCGGCGCCACCGACCTGGTGCTGCGCATGATCGAGTCGGGCACGGTGATGCGGGACCTGTCGCTGGAGAACCCGATCAGGGCCATCCGCGAGGTCTCCCACGACATGACCGGCCGCCGCAGGGTGCGCCTGGCCAACGGCCGGGAGGCCTCCAGCCTGGAGATCCAGCAGGAATACCTGTCCAAGGCGAAGGACTTCGTCGACCGCCGCGGCGGCGACGCCATCGCCCACCGGGTGCTGGAGCTGTGGGAGCGCACGCTGAACGCGGTCGACACCGGCAACCTGGACCTGGTCTCCCGGGAGATCGACTGGGTGACGAAATACCAGCTCATCGAGCGTTACCGGAAGAAGTACGACCTGCCGCTGTCCTCGCCCAGAGTGGCCCAGCTCGACCTGGCCTACCACGACGTGCACCGCAAGCGCGGCCTGTTCTACCTGCTGCAGAAGCGCGGCTCGGTGGAGCGGGTGGCGTCCGACCTGAAGATCTTCGAGGCCAAGTCGGTGCCGCCGCAGACGACCAGGGCGCGGCTGCGCGGCGAGTTCATCCGCAAGGCGCAGGAGAAGCGGCGCGACTTCACCGTCGACTGGGTGCATCTCAAGCTCAACGACCAGGCGCAGCGCACGGTGCTGTGCAAGGACCCGTTCCGGAGCGTGGACGAGAGGGTGGACAAGCTCATAGCCGGGATGTAGCGCGTGGTTTACCTCGGGCCTACCAGGATGTCGGGTAGGGTGACGCGAATCTGCCGTCTTCCCGAGGGAAACCCATGCGCCGCGCTATGGCCGTACTGGCCGCCGTGCCACTGATCCTGTTCGCCGCCGCCTGCGGATCCGACGACGGTGCGAGCACCGGCGCCACCGCCACCGGCGCTGGCGCCGGGTCGGGGGTCAAGGTCACCGGTGACGTGGGCGGCAAGCCCACGGTGACCTTCCCCGCCGGCACGCCCGCCAGCAAGTCGTCGTACGAGGTGATCCAGCCGGGCACCGGCGACGGGATCAAGGCCGGCGACCGCGTGATCGTCAACCTGACCGTCTACAACTGGGACGGCAAGGGCAACGCGGTCCAGGGCTCCTCCTACGACACCAAGAAGCCCGAGACGATCGCGGTCGACCAGCAGATCCCGCAGGTGCTGCAGGAGGGCTTCACCAAGGTCAAGCACGGCGGGCGGCTGCTGGCGGTGCTCGCCAACGACAGCATGGCCCAGCAGCAGGCCACGCAGCCGGCCGAGCCGACCAAGGTGTTCGTGTTCGACATCGTCGGCACCCAGCCGCCGCCGCTGAAGGCCGCCACCGGCAAGGAGACCGGCGAGAGCCTCAAGGGCGTCAAGGTCGTCAGCCCGGGCGGCGACAAGCCGCCGACGCTGACCACGAAGACCGACGAGAAGCCGTCGGACAAGCTCGTCGTCAAGACGCTCATCGAGGGCACCGGGCCGAAGGTGGAGGCGAGCCAGACGCTCACCGTCCACTACACGGGCAAGCTGTGGGGCAGCGACAAGCAGTTCGACTCCAGCTGGGAGCGGGGCCAGCCGGCCGAGTTCCCGCTGTCGGGGGTCATCAAGGGCTGGCAGCAGGGCCTGGCCGGGGTGCCGGTCGGCAGCCGGGTCGTGATGAGCATCCCGCCGGACCTCGGCTACGGCGACCAGGCGCAGCAGGGCATCCCCGCCAAGAGCACCCTCGTGTTCGTGGTGGACATCCTCGGCGCCTCCTGAGCCGACCCCCCGTCCGGCCCGCGGGCGGGGCCGCCGGGGCCGGCGCAGGGGCCGCCGGGGGGGCGGCGGTGGGCGGCGGGGGTGGG
>NZ_JBSFTC010000271.1:0-15234 GCF_053590415.1 Nonomuraea sp. NPDC003201 | reverse complement strand
CTGATCATGGCGTGGATCGTCCTCGTGCTGGCCGGCGTCTTCGAAGTCGTCATGGCCCTTTCGCTCAAGCTCAGCAACGGGTTCGGGCGCCTTGCTGGGGCTGGGGCTCTGCCACGTCCTGATGCCCCGGCTCGTGCGCGCCTGGCAGGGCGGGCCCGTCACGCCCGACGTCGTGCCGGACGTGCCGTGGCCCGCGATCGTCGCCCTGCCCGTGCTGGTGGCGGCGGTCATCGCCGTCGCGCGATCGTTCGCCGGGCGCTCCCTAGGGGATGCGCCTGCCGCGCGCGTCGGGGACGCCTGACTTGCGGAAGAAATAGGCGTTGATCTGGTCGCGCCACTCCTCGGCGCACCGGACCTGCTCGTCGAGCCGCTCCTTGACCCGGGCGTACAGGTCCGGGTCGACCGCGTCGGTGTCGGCCAGCTTCTCCCAGTGCAGCCGCGTCTCGGCCGCCTCCTCGGCCCCCGCGAAGTGCGTGTCGTAGATGTGCTGGATGACCGTCGAGCCGCTGTGCAGCACGTGCCCGTACGGGACGTGGTGGAAGAACAGCAGCAGCTCGTCGGGGCAGCGCTCGATCGACTCGTAGAGGTCCGACCACGGCCGCGGGTACTGGCCGGTGAAGCCGGTGCCGGTGGCGCGCGTGCGGTCCACGCCCACGCCGTCGCGGTCGGCGAAGTGGTACGTGCCCCACGGCGTGTACTCGTAGCCGTCCACGTCCGGGCCGTAGTGGTGGCCGGGGCGCACCATGAAGCCGACGCCGAGCGGCGCGGTGTAGCGCTCGTACGTGCGCCACGACCCGTCCATCATGGCGTGCAGGGTGCGCCGCAGCGACTCCCCGGGCCACGCGAAGGTGAGGTCGATCCACTCGTCGAGGACGGCGGCCGGGTCGAGGCCCGGGTCCCAGGCCAGGCGGCCGAACGCGTACAGGTTGGCCTGCGCGAGCGGGTGGCCGGTCCAGTAGCGGTCGTCACCCGCGTTGGAGACCGCGACCAGGTCGCCCGCCTCGGCGACGTTCTCGAACGCGAGGATCTCGCTCCACATGGGGGCCAGGTAGCAGACGTGCCGCTGCTGGCCGGTGTACTCCTGCGTCACCTGCAGCTCCACCGCCAGGCGGGTCCCCCGCATCGCCAGGATCACCGGGGAGACCGGCTCGCGCGTCTGGAAGTCCATGGGGCCGTGCTTGACCTGCAGGATCGCGTTGTCCAGGAACCCGCCGTCGAGCGGGGCGAAGTGGTCGTAGGCGGCGCGGGCGCGGTCGGTCGAGCGGTCGCGCCAGTCCTGGCGGTGGTTGTAGACGAAGGCCCGCCAGTGCACGACCCCGCCGAAGGGGGCCAGGGCCTCGGCCAGCATGTTCGCGCCGTCGGCGTGGGTGCGCCCGTACGCGAACGGGCCCGGCTGGCCCTCCGAGTCGGCCTTCACCACGTACCCGCCGAAGTCGGGGATCGTCGCGTACACCTGCTCGGTGGTCCGCGCCCACCACGCCCGCACCCCCTCGTCGAGCGGGTCGGCGGTGGGCAGGCCGCCGAGCGCGATCGGGGAGGCGAAGTTGACCGACAGGTGCACGCGGATCCCGTACGGGCGCAGCTCGGCCGCGATCGCGGCCACCTCGCCGAGCCGGTCGGTCAGCAGGTGGGCCTCGGTGGCGTGCACGTTCACGTTGTTGATCGCGACCGCGTTGACGCCGGAGGCGGCCAGCAGCCGCCCGTAGGCGCGCACCCGCGTCAGGTCGGCGCGTGGCGCGCCCTTGTCCCAGAAGATCGAGCCGCCCGCGTAACCGCGCTCGACCTGGCCCATCACCGGGTGCACGTCGATGTTGTCCCAGTGGTCGAGCATGCGCCGGCGCATCGCGGGCCGGTGGTGCTCCGTCTCCCTGTCGGCCCCGAACGCGGCCTCGCCGAGCCGTACGACGTGGAAGAACCCGTACAGCAGCCCGGCCGCATCGCCGCCGGTCACGGTCGTGACGCCGTCCCGCCGCGCGATCGCGTACCCGTCCGCTCCCTCGGCCGCGTCCAGGCCCAGCACCAGGTCGTACGGGCCCTCGGCGCCGTCGCCGTACCGGGCGCGGGCCCGCGTGACCTCCGCCCGCACGGTCTCGGCGAGCGGCCCGTCGGCCCGCACGAGAGTACGGCGGGAACCGATCGCCCGGAACGCCTCGGGCGGCAGCCACGCCGCGTGGACGTCGGTCAGTTCGGGAATGGTCACGAGGCTCCTTCGGTCGGTCACCGAGGGATGAATCTATCGAAACGGCACCCGCTGCGAGCGATCAGGGGTGGCGCTGCTCAGGCGCCGCGGGGGGCCGACAGGGTCGCGCTGATGTTGCCGACGCGGCCGTGCCCGTCGAAGTCGACGGCCGCCTCGAAGCCGGGCCCCGTGAGCGTGAGCCGGTCGCCGCCCGCGTCGCCGTAGGACGCCCCGAGCCCGCGGCGGGCGGCGTAGCCGTGCATCGCGCGCCGGTGGTCCGTCAGCAGCGGCAGGGAGAGCGCCTGCTGCAGGACGCGCATGACGCGGACCGGCTCGGGCGGCGGCAGCTGGAAGTCCGGGTGCTCGACGAGGAACGCGGCCCGGGTGCCGCCGCCCGCGTCGCCGCTGTAGGACGTCCAGTGGCCGGTCACCGCCTTGGCGGCCTCGGTGAGGATCGCGGCGGCGAAGTGCGGCTCGGCGGGGGAGGTGGGCAGCGCGGCGAACGGGACCTCGGCGGAGGCCAGCTCCGCGATGCCGAACCGCTGCCCGAAGTCCCGCAGCGTCCCCGACAGGGCGGTCACCGGCTCCGGGAAGCCGGACGGGTTCGCCCAGGCCCACAGCCACGACTCCGGCCCGGGGGCGGCGCTGCCGAGCAGGTGGAAGCGGGTGCAGGTGATCGTGCGGCTCCCGGTGAACTGGAAGCGCTGCTCCCGCAGGTCGACGCTCCAGTTGTGCTCGCCGAGGACCTCTTCGAGGTGGAGCTGGTGCTCGAGGGAGATGATGGCCGCGTCGTCGAGCAGGTTCGTGAGGGTGAGGGATTCCGGCATCCCGGCAGACTACGGGACGCGTCCGACAGGGCTGCCCGCCCACCTTCCCGGAGGGCGGGCAGCTCGGCTTCAGCGCACCTTCACCTGCGAGGCCGCCGTGCCGCCGCCGGGCGCCTCCCAGCCCGCCACCACCGCCGGGTGGGCGGCCAGGGCTCGGGACAGGGGCACGGTGACGGTCGTGACGCCCTTGCGGGACACCGTGACGACGCGGCTGCCCGCCGTCCCCTGGTCGTCGCGAACGAACAGGTGGGCCTTACCGGGCGCCTCCGCCCGCAGCGTCACCTTCACCTCCTTCTGGCCGCCGGCGGCGGAGACGGCCTGGCCGCTCTCCGGCTCCTTGGCCGCCGGGCCGCCCGCGAGCGGGACGTGCACCCGGACCGCCTGCTCCAGCGACTGCGGCGAGTCCAGGCTGGACAGGGCCGTGTCGGGGATCACCGGGTCGGGCACCGGCCGGTCCGCGGGCGGCCGGTAGCCGGTCAGGGCCGCGACGCCCCACCGGTACGGGTCGCCCTGCACGCCGCCCCACGTCGACCAGCCGATCCGGGTCTGGCCGGTCTTGTCCTGGGTGTCGGAGTCGTACACGAGGATGTTCAGCCCGAGGTGCGCGGGGTCGACGGAGCCGGGCAGGAGCTCCAGGGGGATCGACATCTCCACGGTGTATCCGCCCGAGACGACCTTCGAGGCCACCCGCATGCCGGGAGCGGTCTGCTCGCCCGGGCCCTGGCGGTTGTCGGCGTCGCGCAGGAAGCACGGCGGTCCCTCGGCCGTCACCGGCAGCACCGCGGTCTTGAAGGTGGTCGAGGTGTTCTCGGACGTGCCACGCGGGTCGAGCGTGACCTCCACCGAGTCGGTACGCCAGTGCCGCTTGCAGTCGGCGGCGGCCAGCCGGGTGCCGAGCACGTCGTCCTGCACCTGGACCAGCAGGTAGAGGGTGTCGTCGCGCCACGCGAGCTTGGCGGTGCCGGAGCAGTCGGCCGCGGACGAGCAGGCCGTGCCCTCCCACAGCCGCGAGATGTCGAGGGCGGGCCCGGGATACTCGCCGTCGCCCGCCACGCCGTCCACGGTGGGCGACGCCTGCGGCACGGAGGCCGCCGGGACCAGTTCGAGCGCCGGCTTGCTCGCGACCGCGCCGTCCACGCTGATGGTGTACGCGTAGTCGCCGCCCTGGTTGGACGTCTTCAACGAGGGGTCGGAGTTCGTGACGGTGAACGGCACCGTCGTCGAGGCCCCGGCGGCCAGGTCGCTGTAGGGCGCCTCCACGCGGTCCGCGGTGAACCCGGCGGGCAGGTCCACGCGCACGGTCCCCGACCTGGCGGCGTCGCTGACGTTGGTCACCACGACGCCGACCTGCCGGGAGCCGCCGGAGGGCAGGGTGAGCACGGGGGTGACGATGCCGCGCAGCTGGGGCACGCCGACCTCGGAGGTCCACTTCTCGTACTGGGCGACCTGGGGGAGGAGCTGCTGCCCGGCCCGTACGGGCGGGCTGATCTCGACCTGCCGGTCGGTGTAGCCGCGGCCCCGCTCGGTGGTCAGCGCGGCCGACACGCGCGCCCGCCCGGTGCCCGCGGCGGTGGTGCCCGTGGGGGTTACGGTGAACGTCGCCGTCCCGGTGCGCCCGGCGGAGAGCCTGCCCAGCTCGCCCGAGCCGCTGACCTGCCAGCCCGCGGGCACGCCCAGCGTCACCGACGAGCGGCCCAGCGGCTCGCGGGACGGTGCGGTCGCGCTGACCTTGACGGTGAACGGCGTGCCGGGCCGCACGTCGAACGTGCCGGCGCGCAGCTCGAACAGGGTGCCCAGCGGGACCGCCCCGCTCGCCCTGGTCAGCGCGCCGTCGAGGATCGCCGTCGGCGCGGCCGCCGCCGCGCTGCCCGGCTCGGGGAACGGCACCCGCGAGTCCACCTGCGTGAAGAAGTCGCAGCCGAGCTGGTTCGGGTCCGACGGCATGTCGGGGAAGACGGCCCAGCCCTGGGAGGCGTACGTGCGCTGGGCGTCGCGCTCGATCGCGGCCCACGTCTTGCCCTGCGCCTGGGAGGGGCGTCCGCTCCACACGCCGTACACGTTCTGCGCGGGGTTGTTCGGGCGGAAGGTGGAGGCGCAGGACGGGCCGGTCTGGGAGGTGCCGCGCCCGCCACCGAGCAGCAGCCGGGCCGGCGCGAACGGGCGCAGCCCCTCGCGGGTGATCTGCTCGGGGAACACCTTGGGGTCGGCCGCCGCGTAGAACGCCTGCACGGCCAGCCGCGCCGCCTGCTGGTGGTTGCCGTGGTTGCCGGGGGAGGGCGCCGGGTCCATGGTCAGGATGACCTCGGGCCTGGTCTGGCGGACCACCCGCACGACCTTCTCCAGGGTGTCCGCGCCCCAGATCTGGTCGGTCAGCGGGGCGCTCACCGTGTAGTAGAAGTCGACGTCGTCGAGGTTGAAGACCTCGCGCACGCCCGCCTTGCCGACCGCCGCCCGCTCCTCGGACTCGCGCAGCAGCCCGAGCGCCGGGCCCTCCTCGGGTCCGACGGCGTTGCCGCCGCCCTCGCCGCGGCTGACGGTGACGACGCCGGTGCGTACGCGGTGGTCCTCGTTCCACTGGCCGAGCGTGGACAGGCTGAACGCCTCGTCGTCGGGGTGGGCCCCGACGAACAGCGCGTCGAGGTCCACGGGAGCGCCGGCGGTGGATGCGGCGGTGGATGCGGCGGAGGCTGTGGAGGCTTCGGAGGGAACGGCGGGTGAGAGGGCGAGCGCGACCATGGCGGCCAGCACCAATGACAGGCGTTTACGCATGGAACCTCCGGAACAGTTACTCGCGGACCGCCCCTTGGAGCAGGCCGCGGACGAAGTGACGCTGGAGGAACAAGTAGAAGATCACGACCGGGGTCGCGACGATGACGGAGCCGGCGGCCAGCAGGGTGAAGCCGGAGGTGTACTGGCCCTGGAAGAAGGCCAGCCCCAGCGGCGCGGTCCGCAGCGACTCGCTGGTGACCATGATCAGCGGGATGAGGAACTCGTTCCACGTCCACATGAAGACCAGCACGGTCAGCGTGACGACGGCGGGCCGGGCCGGCGGCACCAGCACCTGCCACAGGATGCGCCACGTCGAGGCGCCGTCGATGCGGGCGGCCTCGACGATGGCCCGGTTGGAGGCCCGGAAGTAGGCCCGCATCCAGAACGTGCCGAACGCCACCGACAGCGCCACCTGCGGCAGCGCCACCGACCAGAACGTGTCGATCAGGCCGAGCGAGCGCAGGTCGAAGTAGAGCGGCACCGCGATGGCCTCGCTCGGCATCATGATCCCGAGCATGAACAGGTAGAACAGCACCGACTGGCCGCGGAAGCGCATGGTGCCGAACGCGTACCCGCTCAGGATCGACAGCACCACGCTCACGACCACGACGAACGACGACACCGCCAGGCTGGTGCGCAGGTACGTGCCGAACCGCCCGATCTCCCACGCCGCCGCGAAGTTGCCCAGCCCGGAGGTCCCCCCGCTGTCGGCGGGGCCGAGCGCGGCGGCCAGGATCGAAACGATGGGGAAGAGCGCGAAGGCGGCGAACGCCGACAGGATCACGTAGTTGCCCACCCGCTCGCCCCGCGAGATCACGACACCCTCCTGTCGGCGAACCGGTTGATCCCGAACGAGATCACGAAGATGACCACGGTGAGCGTGACGCCGATGGCCGCGGCCGAGCCGATCTGGCTGAGCCCGAAGGCCCGGTGGTAGACCTCGTACGACGGCACCGACGTCGAGTCGCCCGGCCCGCCGCGCGTGGTGACGTACACCAGGTCGAACGTGCGCAGCGCGGCGATCACGGTCAGCGTCAGCGCGACGGCGATCTCCCCGCGCACCGACGGCAGCGTGACCGCGAAGAACTCCCTGACCGCGCCCGCCCCGTCCAGCCGCGCCGCCTCGTACAGCTCGCCGGGGATGCGGCTCATCCCGGCCAGCAGCAGCACCGTCACCAGCCCGGTCTCGAACCACGTGCCCACCACCCCGACCGCGGGCAGCGCGAAGGTGTAGTCGCCCAGCCAGCCCCGCGTCAGCGAGTCGAGCCCGAGCGCGCCGAGCAGGGTGTTGAGCGTGCCGTCGGGCGCGTAGACCCGCCGCCAGGCCACGGCCACCACGACCATGGCCACCACCTGCGGCAGGAACACGACCGTGCGGAAGAAGCCGAGGCCGCGCACCTTGGCGTGGTTGAGGATCGCGGCCAGCCCCAGCCCGATGGCCAGCGGCGCGGCCGCGTAGAACACGACCAGCACCAGCGCGTGGCCGAAGGCCGCCCGCAGCCCCTCGTCGGAGACGATCGCGAGGTAGTTGTCCAGGCCGACCCAGCGGCCGAGCGACAGCCCGTCCCAGTCGTACAGCGACAGCTGCACCGCGCGGCCGATCGGATAGAGCAGGAACACCGCATAGACGGCGAAGGCCGGCAGCAGGTAGAGGTAGGCGACGCGGCGAGGCTCTCCCGGAGGCCGGCCCCCGGTCATCGGTCGGCTCACCCGTTGCTCTCGACGAAGGTCTTGTAGTCCTTCTCCAATGTGGCCAGGAACTCCTGCGGGGTCTGCTTCTTGGCCAGCAGGTCCTGCAGCGCCGCGCCCAGCGTGTCGGCGAACGTCGGGGTGGCGTAGTCGAGGTACGGCACCAGCCCTTCCTTGGCCGTGACCGTGCCGAACGCGGTGAAGACGTCCTGCTGCGGCCCCGCCGGGACGCTCTGCTGCGCGGTGTCGGCGACCGGCAGGTTGCCGGTGGTGGTGAGCACCTTCATCGCGTCGGCGTTGGTGATGAAGTCGATGTACGCCGCCGCGGCGTCGGGGTTGGGGCTCTTGGCCGTGATCGCGAACGGCAGCCCGGTCCCGCCGGTCGCGACGGGCGGCGCGCCGGCCGTGGCGCCCGGCGGCAGCATGAAGCCCAGGTCCTTGCCCAGCGCCTTCTGCAGGTCGGCGAGCAGCCAGGTGCCCCCGATCAGGAAGACGCCCTCACCCTTGCCGAACGCCTGCCACGCCGGGTCGTAGCCCTGGCCGTTGAAGCCCTTGTTGAAGTAGTTCTTGTCCACCCAGCCGACGAGCTCCTCGGCGGCCTTGGTGTTCTCCGGCGTGTTCCACGAGGCGCCCTTGCGGCCGAAGGCCAGCGTGCTGATCTGGTCGGCGGGCACGCCGCGGCTCTGCACCGTGCCGAACACGTGGATGGCCGGCCACTTGTCGAGGTTGCCCAGCTGCGTCGGCACCTCGCCGGCGGTCTTGGCCTTGGCCAGCGCGGCGTCGAAGTCGGCCCACGTCGCGGGCGGCTGCAGGCCGAGCTTGGTCAGCTTGGCCTTGTTGAAGAAGATGCCGACGACCTCGCCGACCTGCGGCAGGCCGTACAGGTTGCCCTCGCCGAAGGTCTTGCCGTCGGCGCTGTAGCTCGAATAGCGCAGCACCGACTGCGGGTAGCGCTTCTTCCACCCGTACGCCTCGGCGTAGGCGTCCAGCGGGCGCAGCTGCCCGGCCTTGACGAACGCGCCCATCGACGAGCGGCCGTTGTTGGCCTCCACGATGTCGGGCGGCTCGTTGCCGCTCAGGGCCAGGCGCAGGGTCGTGTTGAGGTCGTCGAAGGAGCGGCTCACCCGGTTGATCTTGATGTTCGGGTACTTCGCCTGGAAGGCGTCGTTGAGCTGCTTCATCTGGGCGGCCTGCCCGCCGCGTACCTCCTGGTCCCAGATCGTCAGGGTGACGTTGCCGAGCGCCGCGGCGTCGGTGCGCACCGCCGAGGCGGAGGGCTGCGCGGAGGTGGCCGCGGGCGGGGCGGAGGATCCGGGGGCGCACGCCGTGATGGCAAGGGCGCTGGCGGCGAGCACGGCGAGCGCTCGGAGCGGGGGGTTCATGGTGTTACTCCTTTTGCGCGGGCACGCGAGGCGTGTCGGGGCCCTCGTCCTCGGGTGGGTTCGGCCGCGTGGTGGGGACCTTGGGGCCGACGTCGGCGTACCGGGCGATGGTCGCGGCCGCGCGGCGCACGGCGCCCACCGGCACGGCGGGCACCAGCTTGTCGAGGAAGGCGTAGCGGCGGGCCAGCGAGTTGCCGTAGGCGCCGCTGTGGTCGGCCGAGTCGCGGACCTCGTGCCACCAGTCGGCGATGTCGCCCCAGCCGGGCGCCGCGAGCGAGCCGCCGAACTGCTGCACCGCCAGCGCCGCGCACAGCTGCGCGAACGCCAGGCGGTCGGCCAGCGGCCAGCGCGACAGCGTGCCGAGCACGAACCCCGCGCCGAAGACGTCGCCCGCGCCGGTCGGGTCGAGCGCCGTCACCCGCGGCGCGGGCACGAACGCCTCCTCGCCGTTGGTGGAGTCGATGGCCATGGCGCCGTTGGCCCCGTCGGTCACCACGGCCACGGGGACCTTGTCGGCGATCGTGTAGAGCGCGTCGCGCGGGGTGTCGGCGCCGGTGTAGGCCATCGCCTCGACCGCGTTGGGCATGAACGCGTGGCAGAGCGCGAGCTGGTCCAGCAAGGACGCCGACCAGGAGCCCGACGGGTCCCAGCCCACGTCGGCGAAGATGAGCGCGCCGTCGCGGCGCGCCAGCTCGGCCCAGTTGCACGGGCTGTCCGGCGAGTCGAGCGGATCGTCGGTGGACAGCGACACGATCACCGCCTTGGACCGCGGCGGGTTGCCGATCATCTCCGAGGCCGGCATGGGCGAGGGGTGGCCGTGCGTCACCATGCTGCGGTCGCGGTCGACCGCCATGGAGACCGTCACCGGCGAGTGCCAGTGCTCGAACCGCCGCGACCTGGACAGGTCCACCGACTCCTGCTCCTCGAGCGTGCGCCAGCAGAAGTCGCCGTAGTCGTCGTCGCCGAACGCGGCGGCCAGCGAGGTGCGCAGGCCCAGCCGGCTGGTGGCGATGGCGAGGTTGGCGATGCCGCCGGGGCACGATCCCATGCCCTCGGCCCAGATCTCGGTTCCGGCCGCGGGCATCGCGGGCAGACCGGTGAAGATGATGTCCAGAAAGACCGTGCCCGCCAGGAAGACGTCGAACTGCGGCCCCTCCGGGGTGCGCTCGGCGGCGAGAGGGTCGTACACCTGATTAGACACGGGAATGAGTCCTCCCCGACACGTATCGAGATGTGCGCAATCTTGCACGTTTGCTCGCGCACTTCAAGTCTTCCCCTGGGAGTTTTTGGGCAAAGCTGCATAGTTCTGCGCGATTTTGACTGATACACTCGCGCCGTGCTTCAGCGCCTCAGGCATGCCGAGATCATGCGCCGGGTCCGACTCTCAGGCGCCACCAGCGTCAGCGATCTCGCCAGCCAGCTCGGCGTGAGCCCGTCCACCATCCGCAGGGACCTCGAGGTGCTCGACCGCGACGGCACGCTGCGGCGCGTCCGCGGCGGGGCCCTGCTCCTCGACGGCGGGCTCCTCGACGGCGGGCTCCTCGACAGCGGGGTCAGCGTCGACGCCGACGCCGACCGGCCGTTCGCCGAGGTCGCCGAGGTGGACGAGCAGGACAAGGAGGCGGTCGCGGTCCGCGCCGCCGAGCTGGTCCGCGACGGCGACGTGGTCCTGCTCGACATCGGCACGACGACGATGCGGCTGGCCCGGCGGCTGCGCGGGCGCCGCGTCACCGTGGTCACCTCCAGCCTCGCCGTGCTCGACGTGCTGCGCTCCGACCCGGAGGTCGAGCTGCTGCTGCTCGGCGGCGCGCTGCGGCGGCCGTACCACTCGCTGGTCGGGGTGCTGACCGAGGCGGCCCTGAGCCAGGTGGTCGCCGACCGCGTCTTCCTGGGGGCCAGCGGCCTGCGGCCGGACGGGCAGCTCGTGGACACCACGCTCGCCGAGGTGCCGCTGAAGCGCGCCATGATCGCGGCGGCGGGCCAGGTGGTGCTGCTCGTCGACCGGCACAAGTTCCCGGGCACCGGCGCGCTGCGGGTGTGCGGGCCCGACGACATCGACGTGATCGTCACCAACCGGGGCGCCGACGAGGCGACGCTGCGCAACTGCGCCGCCGCCGGCGCCGAGATCCTGCTCACGTGAAAGGGTATCGATGAGACTGGCCGTTCTCGGGGGCGGCGGCTTCCGGGTCCCGCTCGTGTACGGCGCGCTGCTGCGCGAGACCGCGAAGCCGCGTGTGGAGCAAGTGGTCCTGTACGACGTGTCGCAGGACCGGCTGGAGGCCATCCGGCACGTGCTCGGCCAGCTCGCAGCCGGCCACGACGACCCGCCGGAGGTCCTGACCACCACCGACCTGGACACCGCGCTGCGCGACAGCTCGTTCGTCTTCTCCGCCATCCGGGTCGGCGGCCTGGCCGGGCGCACCGCCGACGAGCGGGTCGCGCTCGACCTGGGCCTGCTCGGCCAGGAGACGACCGGCCCCGGCGGCATCTCCTACGGCCTGCGCACCATCCCGGTCGCGCTCCACGTCGCCGAGCGGGTGGTCGCGCTCGCGCCCCAGGCGTGGGTCATCAACTTCACCAACCCCGCCGGCATGATCACCGAGGCCATGCGGCACGTGCTCGGCGACCGCGTGATCGGCATCTGCGACTCCCCGATCGGCCTGATCCGCCGGGCCGCCGTCGCGCTCGGGCTCGACCCGGCGCGCGTGTCGCCCGACTACGTGGGCCTCAACCACCTCGGCTGGCTGCGCGGCCTCACCTATCAGGGGCGCGACGTGCTGCCCGGCCTGCTGGCCGACGACGCGGCGCTGCGGCAGGTCGAGGAGGCGCGCATCTTCGGCGGCGACTGGGTGCGCACGCTGGGCGCGCTGCCCAACGAGTACCTGTACTACTACTACTTCACCCGGGAGTCCGTGGCCGCGATCTCCGGGCAGACCCGCGGGGAGTCGCTGGTCCGGCAGCAGGACGACTTCTACGCCGCCGTGCGGGCGCGTCCCGAGGAGGCGCTGGCGGAGTGGGTCAGGGCGCGCAGGCTGCGCGACGAGTCCTACATGGCCGAGGCCCGCGAACCCACCTCCGCGGGCGCGCGCGACGCCGCCGACATGGAGGCCGGCGGGTACGAGGGCATCGCCCTGGCCCTCATGGCCGCCATCGCCCGCGGCGAGCCGACGTCCATGATCCTCAACGTGCGCAACGGCGCCGCGGTGCCCGGCCTGCCCGCGGACGCGGTCGTCGAGATCCCGTGCGCGGTGGACGGGGCCGGCGTCCGGCCGCTGGCCACCCGCCCGTTGCCGGGCCGCTTCCTCGGTCTCGTGCAGCAGGTGAAGGCCGTGGAGCAGGCCGCCATCGAGGCCGCCAGGTCCGGCTCGGCCCGGCTCGCGGTGGAGGCGTTCGCGCTGCACCCGCTGGTCGACTCGGTCGCGACGGCCCGCAAGCTGCTCGACGGCTACCGGGCGCGCATCCCCGAGCTGGCCGCCGCCATCCCGGGCTCCTCCGACGCGGGCGGGCGCACGGCGATCTAGCGGGCCCTCCTCGGGGGCGCTTCCACGCCGCGCCCCCGCTTTGGGGTCGCCGTCACGCCATGCCGGCCGCCTCGAAGAGCCGCAGCTCGCGCCCGGGGCGGCACACCAGCTGCAGCCCCACCGGCAGCCCGTCCACCGTGCCCGCGGGCACGGTCAGCGCGGGCAGGCCCAGCACGTTCCACAGGCTCGTCATGGACAGCAGCGCGGGCCGCACGGCGACGGTCCGGCCGTCCACCTCCGTCTCGCGCTCCAGGAGCAGCGGGGCGGTGATCGGCACGGTGGGCAGCGCCAGCACGTCGTGCCGCTCGAACAGCGTCGCCGCGGCCTCGGCGAGCCGGGAGCGCGCGGCCACGGCCGCGACGTACTGCCAGCCGGGTATCTCGGCGGCCGTGCGGAGGCGTTCGAGCAGCTCGGGGTCGAACAGCTCGGGCGCCTGCGCGATCCGGGCCGCGTGCACGGCCACCGCCTCGCAGCTCTGGATCACCGTGTACGTCTCGCGGAACTCCTCGCCCAGGCCCGCCCGCAGCCGCACCTCCTCCAGCCCCGAGCGGGCCAGGCGGGACTCCGCGGTCGCGCGTACCGCGTCCACCACGCGCGGATCCCCGTCGAACAGCTCCGACGGATCGAGCCAGGCCACCCGCGCGGGACCGGGGTCCTCGCGCAACTGGGCGGAGGCCAGGCAGCGGTAGGCGAGCAGGCAGTCCTGCTCGTCACCGGCCAGGACGCCGACGTGGTCGAAGCTGCGCGCCAGGGGGAACACGCCTTCGGCCGAGATCGCCCCATAGCTCGGCTTGAACCCGGCGATCCCGCACAGAGCCGCCGGGATGCGGACGGATCCTCCCGTGTCGGTGCCGAGCGCGAGCGGTACCAGGCCCGCCGCCACGGCCGCCGCGCTGCCGCCGCTGGAGCCGCCCGACATGCGCTCCGGGTCCCACGGGTTGCGCGAGGGGCCGTTGGCCGAGCGGTCGCCCGTGGGGCCGTACGCGAACTCGTGGGTGGTCGTCTTGCCCACGACGACGGCGCCCGCGCGGCGCAGCCGGGTCACGGACTCGGCGTCGGAGTCCGCGACGTACCCGGCGAAATGCCGCGAACCCATGGTCGCGGGCAGCCCCGCGACCATGAAGAGGTCCTTCACGCCTACCGGCACGCCGTGCAGCGGACCCCGGTAGGTGCCCGTGGCCAGCTCGGCGTCCGCTCGCCGCGCCGCCGCCAGCGCCCCGTCGGCGTCCACGGTGACGAACGCGCCGAGCGCGGGGTCGCGCTCGGCGATGGCCTCGAGCGCCTGCTCGACGAGCTCGACGGCGGTGGTCCGGCCTTCGCGCAGGTCCTGGGCGAGGCTCGTGATGGTACGGCCGGTGAAGGGGCCGGGGGAGAGCGGCATGGGATCCTTTCGAGCGGTCGTCGGCTGACGGATCCCACTGAACACCACGCACATCAGACGTTCCACCGCAGGGCTCCCCTCACGGGGCTAAGATCGTCGGATGTCCCAGCCGTCAGCCGCCCGACGGGCCTGGAAGTGGGTGCGGCTGGTCCTCGCCGTCGTGGTGAGCGCGTGCGCGCTGGCCGGCGTCGTACGGCTGACCGTGTCCGCCACCGCGGGCACGTCGGGGGAGCCGCCCGGGGTGCGGCGGCAGCTGGCGTTCCTGCGCGCGGCCCTGGACGCGGGCGCGGGTGACGAGGCCCAGGCGCTGTTCCCCGAGGGGTACTTCTTCCTGCACGCCCTGTACGGGCTGAGCTGGGTCGAGCTCGGCATGCGCGCGCCGGCGGGCGAACGGTCGCGGGCGCTGCGCGAGGCGCGCTGGGCGTTGAGCCGGCTGGACTCGCCCGCCGGGCGGGCCCGGTTCAGCCCCGGTCTCACCCCGCCCTACGGCGTCTTCTACCGGGGATGGTCCAACTGGCTGCGCGGCGGGGCGCTGAGCCTGGAGCCGGCCGAGCGGCGCGATCCGGCCGAGGTGCGCCGGTTCGCGGAGGACTCCGCCGCGCTCGGGGCCGCGTTCGACGCGTCCGCCTCGCCGTACCTGGCGGCGTACCCGGGGCAGGCGTGGCCGGTGGACTCGACCGTGGCGGTGGCGTCGCTGCGGCTGCACGACGCGATCCTCCCGCCCCGGTTCGGCGGGACCGTCGAACGCTGGGTGCGGGAGGTCAGGCGGCGGCTCGACCCGCGTACCGGGCTGCTCCCGCACCGCGCCGACCCCGGCGGCGGCGCGCCGGCCGAGGTGGCGCGGGGCAGCTCGCAGAGCATGATCCAGCGGTTCCTGGTGGACGTGGATCCGGCCTTCGCCGCCGAGCAGTACGCGCGCTTCCGGGAGCTGTACGTCGCCACCCCGCTCGGGCTCGGGCCCGCCGTGCGCGAGTACCCGGAGGGCGTGGACGGACCGGCCGACGTGGACTCCGGGCCGCTGCCGCTCGGGGTGAGCCTGTCGGCGACCGTGGTCACCCTCGGCGCGGCGCAGGCGCACTCCGACGCTCCGCTGGCCTCGGCCCTGGCCGGCTACGGGGAGCTGGCGGGGCTGCCCGTGGACACCCCCTGGACCAAGCGGTACGCCTTCGGGCTGCTGCCCATCGGCGACGCGTTCCTGGCCTGGGCGAAGACGGCCCGGCCGTGGGTGGCCCGGCCGCCGTCGCCGCCGCCCGCGACCGTCTCGTGGTGGTGGCGGACGCCGCTGCTGATCCTGCTCACCGCCCTCGCCGCGGCCCCCTGGCTCCCGGCCCTCCGCCGCCGTCTCCGTCCCTCCGCCCGTGGCTGAGGTCCCCTGGGGAGGGAGGGCCGCACCCGCCGCTCGTAGCTTGGGTCCCTCGGGAAGGGGCGGGTTGCGCCTGAGGACCTGTAGCCCGTGATAGGAGCGCGGCCCGGACGGTGGTTCACC